>JBCCXH010000068.1:0-15799 GCA_039192005.1 Bacteroidota bacterium | reverse complement strand
TCCCTTTGTAACCACTGTATTTATCCACTCCTGTAATGTCAAAGAGAAAGAAAATAATGGCAATTTGTCACCTTGTGAAGCGTATGAGTCTTTAGATCTTGAGATGTTAAACACTTATGAGGAAATTCGAAAAAAATATGCTAGCAATGAAAATAACACTTTTAGAAAAAGACTAAACATGTCTCAAGTCTATTGGGTACAATACAGAGACCGGTTCATCAAAGCACTCTTTCCCCTTGACAAAGAAGAGTATACTGACAAACAAACGTACGTAGACTGCAAATGTAAGGAGCTATCAATTTTGACGAAAAATAGAATTATAGAGTTGAGCGTATGGCTAGATGGTGATATGAACAGGATCGATTGTCCCACATCTATTTTACAATAAAGAGAGACTTGGCGGTCTCTCTTTATTGTAATCAGACTTTAATTCAATGAATAATTAAAGCTCAATCCAAGTTCTGTTCCCGGGCTAAGTCGTGTGAAAGTTCGACTAACCGTTCCAAAATTTTGGAATTCTTGCTCTCTGTCATCATTCAAAATGTTGTCTATCTTGAGGCCGAATCTCATTTGATCATTCACACCGAAGGTATAATTTACTTTTAGATTCAAACTATTGAATGGGACGCTGTAAATATCCGGGACGTTTGCCGCTCCAACGAAAATCAGGGTTTCTCCACTCACGTTATAATACAAGCCTGCTTCAAGCCCTCCATCTTCGGATGTATATTGAAAGCCAGTATTAATAATCCACGGTGCCTGACCGGCCATATCTCTTGTTTCTTCAACACGCTCACCCGTTCTGGCTGAACTTTGCCTAGATAATAACTCAGCTGGGCTTATATCGATCTTGGAATCAGTAATTGTCACATTTCCAACAAATAATAAATTCGACAGTGTACTAGAAACTAAACCAAGATTTCTTCGTACTTCAAATTCTCCACCGATCACTCTACCATCACCTACGTTCCTGGGCTGGAAGGTATTCGTTTGAGTAGGTGATTGGACAATTTCTATTGGACGATCAAAAGTCTTATAGAACGCACTTACTGAAACTGTTTGCCCTCCGGGCTTGAAAACTTCCCACCTCAGATCATAGTTATCAACACTTGTGCTTTGTATGTTCCCATCCCAGACTTCTTCACCCGCAATAGTAGAAGGGAAAAACGAACCTAAAAATGTCCTACCGGTAACCGCGTCAAAAATCTGAGCAAATGATGCTTCTTTAAATGATGGTCTTGCTATTGTTGAAGCATAGGAAAACCTAAGATTGGTTTTATCATCAAGAGAATAAATCAAGTTAATGGTTGGGAAAAAATCCAGGTCATCTATTACATTTTCATTTTCAAGTACATTGTCACCTACCTGATCCGATCCTGTATATTTTTGAGTGTACTGTTCTGACCGAAGCCCTACCGTAGCTTTGAGATCATTTATTGGGTTAAACTCGGTAGATGCATAGGCTCCGAAAACACTTATTGTTGAATTGAAAAAATTAGGATTGATCGGAATGAAATTAGGATTGAAAATAACTCCACTAAAAGCAACAGGGTCGTACAAATTTTCTTCTTGAAGTAAGTTATTAGGATTTTCATCAGACACCTGAAAACTTTGTGTTAAAATCTGAAAATTCTGGATTTCAAAGTCTCGCTCTTTAAACGTGTATAATACCCCGAACTTTACTTTAGAGCTTCTTCCAAGGATTCCATTTTTTCTTGTCACATCTAACTTACCCGTGATGTTATCCTCATCCAGAAATCTCCAAATCCGCTCTGGAAGCCCGGACTCAGTACCAACTAAATTATCACCCCTGTCGGTACGGTACCTTGTAAAACGAACATCTGGATCTGTTATACTTGATCTGGTTGGGGAAATTCGCCAGTCGTACTCCCAAGAACCATCCGAATTAAAATGTTCTCCTCCTATAAACAAATTGGTTAATGACCTTTCATTAAACTCCAGGTTATGTTGTTCTGCATCGAAAATAGATCCTAATTCTCGTCCAAAATAATCGAACAAACCAGCTCTGGATTCACCGTTTTGCAATCGCAAAAAGTTTATTTTGTATTTTGACCGATCAAGCTTTAACGCAATACCAGCTAAGCCACCGATGAGTGTACTGCTTTCCCCGTAATCACCTCTCTGTACTTCCAGAGAATCCAACGTTAACTCATCTACATCCTGAGGTTTACCGTATCTACTGAATTCCGCGTCTTCATAAAATCTGAAATCTCTTTTATAGGTCAGACCAAGGTTGTAGCCAAGTTTTGCTTCTTTCACTGATACCTGATTTCCGAGAGAAAATCCTATATCGAAATTCATAAAACTTTGCTCTCTAAAAGCAGCCAACGTCTTATCAAATGAGTTAAGAATATTAAAGTAATCAGTAAACTCAGGATCAGTAGCTGGTCTCCCGACAATGTCTCCAAACTGCGGTATGTCTGTTCTCCCTCCCGATGGGATATCTCTGGCACCGTTATCAAAACCAAGCCAGTCCGTGTCACCGCCCTCATACTTTAAGTATCGATCGTTGAAATGCATTGCGCTATTATATCCCATCCCAATTGATACATCAAAGATCTTTTCTTCTGGAAAATCTTTCATTTCAATGTTTACCAATCCTCCTGTAAAATCAGCAGGTAAATCAGCGGTAAAACTTTTAGAAACAACAATGTTATTTAAAAGGCTCGTTGGAAAAATATCCATTTGAAGTGTATTACGATCGGGATCCAAACCAGGCACGTCCATGCCGTTTAAAAGTGTTTTCGTATACCTGTCGCCAAGGCCTCTGACAAAAACATATTTCCCCCCTTCAATATTTACTCCAGTTATTCTTTTTGCAGCTGACGCAGCATCTCCATCTCCAATCTTTCTAAAGCTGGCTGATGAAATACCATCAATTAAGTTAGCGGATTTTCTCTTCACTGTTAAAAGTGCTGCTTCCGTCGTGCGCACCACTTCTGCTGTTACTACAACTTCTTCCAGTAATTCCACATCCTCTTTCAGTCTTATCTGATCAATCACCGTCACTTTACCCGGTTCAATAAGTAGGCCCGTGATGGTTACAGATTGGAATGAAACAAATGACGCTTGAACATCATAGGTTCCCGGCTCAACATTAATTTCAAATTTTCCGTCAAAATCTGTAATGGAACCTTTAGAAGTTCCTTTTATCTGAACGGTCACCCCAAAAAGCGGCTCTCCGGTTGCATCCTCTATAACAGTACCTCTGATTGTTCCTTGCTGAGCTAGGGCCTCACAAATAGTGATAATGATGGCTAAAAGTGTGAGTATTTGTTTCATTTCATTTACGCTTATTTATAACACAAAAAGCCCGTTAGGTTATAACGGGCTTTCCAATAAATTCAATTAATTAGAAGTCTGCTAAAGAACCAGCCTCAAATGTCCATGACCAGTTATCAAATCCAGTAACGGTAGCACCTACAGTTCCAGTAGTTACTGCCGTGGCAGCAGCTGTAGACTCTCCTTTAAAAACTTGTTCTAAAGTTGCACCAACAGGCAATACCCCTTGCAGATTAGCTAATGTACAATCAGCACAACCTCCGGTAGAAAAATCGCCTCTAGGACTTTCATCTTCTGTTCCAGGCTTAAATGGCTTGTTGGGATCAGGGAAGTTGAAGAAGAAAGCATTGTTAAAAGATACGGCAAGGTTTGATCTAAGGTCAGCTAATTCAGTACCTCCTTCTTCCGTACCGGAAACCACTGAAATAAACCCTTTTGCTGTTACGTTTGTGATGGTATGCGATCCAGTTGCATCTCCTTCAGGCCCATCCAATTCAAATGCGTGATCTGTATCTGCACTTGCTACAACTGCTGCGTTATCTAATGTACCGCTCCAAGCCTGGTCCGTATCAATGGCATCATCACCAGCATTCCAGACAACTGCATTACTAACATTAACTGTACCACCGAACCATTCGATTCCATCATCTTGATTACCAACAACTTCAATCCATTCAACAGTAGTTCCTGAACCTACACCTCCGAAAGTAATACCATTGATCTCATTACCCTCACCAATATTAGTACCTCCATGTCTTACGGATACATACCTAATTGTACCAGAGTTATCATCTGCTACACTTCCTCCGTATCTTCCTTCTAAAATGTTATCAGGGATACCTTCAATCTGAGTTTCTTCCAAATTACTACTCACAGAAATAGGAGCGTTACCCAATACAATTAAACCTCCCCATAAGCCATCAAGTGTGGGAGCCAAATTAGGAGAAGCCACATCACCAGCAACAATATTTGCAGCAGTTAACTGATCAGAAATTGCTGTGAATACGATAGGAGAAGTTGATGTTCCTGCCGCATTAAGCACACCACCTCTTGCAACGACTAGTGCAGAAGCGTTTCCAGCAGAACCTGTCCTTGCTTTGATAACAGTTCCCGCTTCAATCGTTAGTGTAGCACCTTCATCAACAATAACACGACCAGCTAAGACCCATGTTACATCGTTATCCATAGTTAGGTCAGAGTTAACTCTACCTGAAAGTTCTTTGGCTACTTCCGCAGTTGCATCTCCGTCGCTATTAGTATCCAAGTCAGAAATATCTACGACAGAAAAAGCCAAATCTTCAACCACAAGTGTGTGAATAAAAACTTCAGTTTCGTCGCTGGTATTAGTAGCAGTAAAAGTTATGGTGTTATTACCTATTACAGCTCCAAGATCAGCTGTTGTAGCAGTTACAGCCGTAGTCAAAGAAGTCGCTCCTTCAGAGAAATCAGCAGGCTCTAAATCGATTGTAGCAGACCCTATAGTTGCTTTAAATGATTTCAGCCCAACAGGCGATGTTACAGTGATTTCAGGAACACTTAATGTTCTTCCAACAACCAAAGTAGCAGAAGAAGGAATACCTGATATAGTAATGTCGGTATCGACAACAGGCGCAGCATTGTCATCGTCACCACAAGAAACCATCAATAGGGTTCCTGTGATCAAAGTTGCGATAGCAAAAAGTTTTCTCATGATTATTAAATGAATTAAGATCTAATGTTTTTTAAATCGAGTAATTGAGGTGCAAAAGTGAACTCGCTATGTTAACTCGATTCAGAACCGACATTACCATACTATTAAATGAATGTGAGGTTTGTTATGTCAGCGTTGCATTTGTTAAGTAATTGTAAACAAACAACTTTGAAAGATTCTTTTGCGCCTACTATTTTTACCTATATTATGATAAGTTCATAAGCACCATTTGGGGTATTTGCGATTTTTTATTTGGCGCCGGTAAAAGTGCTTTGAAGATTCGTAAATGGGTAAATTGATGCCATCTGTAAAATGCAGAGAATGTCCTGGTCTGAAAATAGGTTCATGGAATTTGGGACTACAAAGGGCTTGGGTAAAGTAATCAGGCACTATTCGTCCTATTTGAAAATTTACGGATTGGCCCATGCGAAATTTGAAATGGCTCAAACTCTAACGTGACTGAACTTTACAAGTGGCCACAAATGTCCCTTCTTTGATCCTTTTCCAAAATCTCTTCGAGGAAGGTTCAGCATGGAAGGAATGATTTGGCAGGGACAAATCTGCTTGCTTTTTAAAAGACCGAATCCATACGTGTTATCGTTCTGATCTACGTCCTTTATCGGTTCCTAAAATGGCTGTAAGGTAATGACTACCGCTCGCTATTACTTAAGTGGCATTTGATGCTTTCCTAACCATCAAACATTGTATATATAAACTCTCCGTTTTACATTACAAACTATTTCCAAGCTTGTCGTAACCATCAATCAATAAAGAGAGACTTTAATGATTAACTCATATAATAAGATATGCTTAGAATATTTGTCAGTTTATGCATGTTGTTGGCGGGAGGTCACTTTTCATGTGCTCAGTTTTTACATTTTGGACTCGGGGGCAGTGTAAAAAAAATGAGTTTTGTCTCCGAAGATGCGCTGGGAGACTCTACCTATACCTTGTATTTCTCCAACATTGAAAATGAAAGTCTGAAATTTGACGGGTTTGATAAGCAAAACGAGGCGTTTTTCGCTCCATCTGTATACATCCGGTACAGTGCCAAAAATGATGCGTTTGTAGAGGGGACACTTTCTGTGAATCGACCAAAAGCGGTGGCCCGTTATCAAAACTCTGTCCCTCCGAGCGAGTTTAACGAAACGTTTAACTCTGAGATTGACAGCCTGGGAAATACCTTCATTGTCGCGGATGAAGATCAGTTTCCTTTTAATCGGCTGACCCTCCGGTGGACGTTCATTGAAAGTTCGCTCCACTTCGGGTATAATTTTCTGCGAACAAAACTCGTACGGCCGTTTGCTTTTGGTGGCATCGCCGTCAGGTATCGCATGGCGATGAATCTGGATGATTTTCCTCAGGATCGGGTAAACATTAACCGGGACGGGCGTACTAAAACGCTGTTCAACAGCCTGGATACGTTTAAAAACTGGACGTTTTATTACTCTGCAGGTGCCGGGCTTCGGTACCAGCAGGTGGCGCTTCATTTCTTTTGGGGCAGAACCATCGGCAGCTCGGATAACAACAGCTTAAGTACCAATACGAGCTTAAATGTCCCGGTAGAATCTGACGAGGTTCGAATTTCCAATTATACCTCCAACGACGTCTTTGGCGTCACACTAAGTGTGGACCTCTTCACTTTGAATTTGCTGAAAAAGGACGTGAAGCAAAAAATAAGAAACAAGAAATTTTAACCTACCCATTGCCTTATGAAGACACTTAGCTACTCCATTGGTTTATACGCTTTGTTGGCAATCGGTTTCTCTGGTTGCCAGCAGGACCTTTTTGAAGATCGGAAGACGATCCGGCATCGGGTCATTGGATTTGAAGCAGGAAGCATCGAATACAGCACCTTTGAGGATCAGGGAGAGGTAGTTGCTACCCTCCATTTCAGTCAGGGGAGCTTAAAAGATGACGAAACCATCATTCCCAATATCTATCACTTCAGCGACGATGTGCTGCTCAACGATCTTCCTAACATTGATTTGATTGACAATTTTGATATTGTAGAGGATTTCGACGATATAGATAGTTTGGATGTACTGGATAGCCTCACGTCCATCCTTCATCCGAACGGGGAGCCCGAGCTCATCGAAGACCTGATCAAAGGCAAAGATGAGATGAGAACACAGACGCAATGGAATACAGGTAGGGACATTGCTTTCGTCTATTTTATCCCTGTGGATTTCCGAACGGGCTACAGCTCGGAAAATGTACGGGACCTGTCTTTGACTTATTTTGTTGATTTCAACGTTCCGGTCACTATGGAGTTGACTTTTTGGCTGGATAACCGACGGTTGGACCGAACCGATTATCAACCTTACCGGATAGAAATGCCACGAAGGTGCAACGAAACCGATAGCTGCACATGGATCGAAGATCGGCTGGACCTGAACTGGAGTGAGGAGGGATACATCGCGGGATACAGCGACATCGACCTGACGTACCTCATCAACGGGCGCTGGAGAAAGGAGACGGAGTACGGGTTGGGGGAGATGACCGTGGACCATTGGGAAGCGATTTCTGATTTTGAAGTGATGGAGGCAACGGACTCGGTGCGTACGAGTAGATTCAGAGAGCGTACTTTGCAGGAAGTACTGGACCAGATTGCATCCGGTGAGATTACGCTAGAGGAACTCACAGAAGAAGACGCTGAAATCCAATCTGTTGATGACCTGGTTTCAATAGAGGACGTTCCGGCGGCTTTCAGGTACGTGGCAAGCGACCGGTACTACTTTAAGCATACGTTTGTTGTCGAGATTAACAACTTTGACTACATCTACTGCATTGGCAGGAATTTCAATTGAAGTGGCTTTACGTCGCTTTAACTCGGTTACAGGAACCAAAAAAGTTATCAAAACAAATGAATGATTTAGCTTTTAAAAGGTACGGCGGGGTTGTCTGCTGTATTTTCGGCATGCTTGCACTGGTGTCTGCTCAAAAGCTGAGCTTGCAGACGGGGCACTCGGAAGAAATATCGGTCCTCCAATTCAGCCCTGATGGGAAGTTTTTGGCGAGTGGCAGTGAGGATAACACCATCGTCTTGTGGGACAACAGCAGCGGAAAACAGTTTGTTATCCTGAGTGGGCATACGGATAAGATCAACGACCTTGCGTTTCACCCTTCGCTCCCTTTGCTTGCAAGTGCTTCTGATGACCAGACGGTGCGGGTCTGGGAATACCCTTCCGGAAACTTACTAAAGACGCATGCTTTTTTTCAGAAAGGGGTAAAGTCCGTCGATTTTAGCTACTCTGGGGATACACTCGCCTGTGGGTCGGATTTCGTCTATTTATTGGATAGAAATAAGGGGACTTATGACCGATATGGGTCAGCGGCAAATGATTCCTACCATTCGCTTGCATTTAGCCCGTATGGGAAGTTTCTGGCTTATGGCGGAGAGCGCGAACCTCGTACTTACCTCACACGTACCGACCGTTCAGACGCTATCAGAACGTTTCGGGTCAAAGCTTATGACCTGGACTTTAGTGAAGATGGTCAGTTTCTTTTTGCTGCCGGCAAGAGCGGACAGTTGAGCCGCTATGAGGTGGAGAAGTTCAATCCTTTTTCCCGCTACCACATCGGGGCCAATAGTTTCTTTAATTCGTACCAGTCAGTCACCACCAATGACGACTACTTTATCGGAGCGAATAACGATAAGCTGATCTACGTTTTTGATAAAAATAACGGGAAGAAAAAATTTATTTTGAAAGGACACTTACAGAAAATCTCTACCCTCGCCATTAGTGCGGATGGGCAGTTTCTGGCGAGTGCAGGGGAAGACCGAAACATCATTTTATGGAACCTGAAGTACGGAACGTTTTCCAAGGTGCTTAAAGGCATCGGGACACGGATCAATACGATTGCTTTCAGCAACGATGGAAATGAACTTTTTATCGGCTACAATGACGGGCTTTTTCGTCTTTGGAACCTTCGCGAGGAGGGAGGCATTATTTCCAATACGGCTCCGTCTTTTAATTTCTACAAGGGGACGAACGACTGGCAATACTCCATTACGGATTGTAATGACGGCTTTCGTGAAAAAATCTTCATGAAGGCGTCTCTTAATCTCAGAAATAAAGAAACGAAGCGTGAGTTGACGCAACGTGACGACCTTATCGTCTGGGCACCGCATGCACCTGAGGGTGCAACGAGCTATGAACGCTATAAAAATAGCAAGAGCAGCAGGCAAAGTTCTTTTGCACTAACGGAGACTTCTATCAATCGCTTCCGGTTTAGCGCTACGTATCCTCAACGTAAATCGCTTTTCAATTCCTTTAAATTCCGCAGCCCTCCATCCAACGTACTGCACGTGGATTTTACCAGAAATGAACTGGATGAAGACCCTGCCTTACTCAAAAGGAAAAAGAAAATCAGGGTGAAAGGGGATGTGATTCACCAAAGTGTGAGTCAATCCGGCACGTACCTGGCTGCGCTCATTTTTGAGAGGCAGGGCCAAAACCATTGTGACGTGCTAGATGGTGAAACAGGGGCTGTTTTATTCTCTTTTCCCATTGAAGATGCTGCTGACAGAGTGGGCTTCAGCCCGGATGAACGGCTGCTTTATGTCCAATCTAATGCGCTTCAGTTTACCGATTTTTGGGACCTGGCCGCTCATCGTAAGCAATTCACCACTTCGGCTGTCGGCCCGATCGGTTTCAGTGCGCAAACTCAAACGATTGCCTTTGCCAATGCGGAGCGAGCACTTGTGCTTATTGACGGGAATACCGGGAACGAGCGGTTCCGAACGGCTACCGGCCATACTGCGCCGATCTCCGATATTCAATTCAACGACCGGCATGGATTCCTCGGCACGGCCAGTTATGATGGATTTATTCGTTTTTGGGACGTAAACGATGGATCGCTAAAGGTCAGCCTTGCCGCATTTAATGATCACGATTTCATTTTCATCGATCCAGATAATTACTATCATGCCAGCCTCGGCGCCATCGGTAACGTTGCTTTCACAATTGACGATCGTTTGTACGCGTTTGAACAGTTTGACATGGTGTACAACCGGCCGGATAAGGTCATGGCACGGTTGGGTTTTACTTCTAAAAGCCTTCTGGACACCTATCACCTGGCGTATAAGAAACGCTTGAAGCTCCTGGGAATGAAGGAGGAAGACCTGGGGTTGGCACACCACATCCCCGAGCTATCCATTGACATGGGGACAGAGTTTCAAATTGAAACAACCGAACGACAACTTATCGTCAACTACACCGCGTCAGACAGTTTGAACCCGTTGATTCGCGTCAATGTATGGTTGAATGATGTTCCTTATTACGGCAGAAACGGACTGAATATTCAAGGCATGAATACGGGTTATTATCAGGATTCCGTCCAGCTATCGTTATCCCCGGGGCTTAACAAAGTGCAGATCTCCTGCATCAATGAGGATGGCGCGGAGTCAATTAAAGAGACCTTTGAAATCAGCTATAAGCGAAAAGGAAAGGAGAAACCCGACCTCTACCTGGTTGCCCTTGGGGTATCCCATTATCAGGATACGACGAAAAACCTTCATTATGCTGCTAAAGATGCCCGGGACCTTGCAACATTGTATGGACGGAAAACAGATGTCTATCATCACATCACTATTGACAGTTTATTTGATGAAGAGGTGACCACTGAAAACTTACTGGCAATCAAACCTCACCTGATGCAATCGGACATCGATGACGAGGTCATCTTGTTTTTTGCAGGACATGGTGTGCTAAGCAAAGCGTATGACTACTACCTGGGAACGTACGATATGGATTTTAACCGACCCGAAACCGGACTTCTTTATGAGACGTTTATCTCACTCATCGATAGCATTCCTGCCCGGAAGAAGCTGGTATTGATGGATGCGTGCCACTCCGGAGAGATCGATAAGGAAGAGGTGAAGCTGGCGGAACAGTCAAGCATGAGGCAGGGAAAGAAAAGGTTTCGGACATCCGGAGGTATCAGTATCGCCAGCGCGAATAATACCTTTGAGGTACTCAAAAGCGTTTTTCCTGATTTCCGACGTGGGTCCGGTGCACACATCATCTCCAGTGCCGGAGCTACGGAATATGCACAGGAAAGTGATGAATGGGAAAACGGCATTTTTACACTTTGCCTGATGGAGGGTTTGAAGGATGCGAAAGCGGATCAAAACAAAGATGGAGAGGTAGACGTCGGAGAAATCCAGGACTACTTAAGGACGAATGTCTATGAACGAACAGAGGGGCAACAGTTGCCGACTTCCAGAGCGGTGAATTATGCCAATAACTATACTATTTGGAAGGAAAAAAAGTTAAATTTATGGTCTAAACTATTTAACTGAATTCGGTACTCGTTATGGTAGTATCGATTTCTAAAATATCGAATTGGTATTCCCGGGACATAAACATCCCACATCATCAAGAATTATCCGCTATGAAAAAAATCGCAACCATCTGTGTACTGATGCTCAGTATTTCATCGAGTACGGTACTGGCTCAATCGTATAAAGTAATAAAAGTAAAAGAAACGGTAAAGGTCAATGGCAAGACCTTACAGGCTAACCAAACGATTGCCATACGTGATACGGACAACATCACGTTTGAGCCCTCCACTGCTAAAGCTGCTATCTTTAGTAGCAGCAATGGGCTGGCCATCCTTTCGGCTCCTGAAAAGAGTTCTATCCAGGACATAATTGAAGGGCAGATCAAGGACTATTTTAAGTTATCAAAAAAAGTGACCGGGACCCGATCTGGCAATTTGTGCGCTGCACTGGACTTTCAAAAACAGTTCGGCCCCGAGCCTTACCTCATCCTCAATGAAGAAGCTCGCTTTAAGGTTTGCAAGAGCAGTTTCCCGATGAATGCATCTACTTTCTTTATTCTAAGCTATCGCTATGAAAACGAAGAAGAACCCGTGTATAAAAAACTCAACTACGACCGGGATGAATTGATTTTATCCAAAGCGGCCATTTATAAGGTTGATAATCAGCCTGTGGATCAACGTCAAGTCAGTAACATGGTCCTTTCTTATTACGACGACGAGAAACAGGTTGAACAGGTCCTGTGCAAAATGAATCTGGAATTTGCCGAAAACGGGGAATTAAAAAGTGAGATCGCCTCGCTGATCAGCGAATTAAAAAACGAATCGATCAGCCAGGAAGAATTGACGAATAACATTGAGACCTACGTCATTGAAAACTACGGAAGTATCGATCGGAAGGATTTGAGTAAGTGGCTTTCGAGTAATGCTCCTTATTAACCAACGTACGACGATTTAATATACATTTAGACGCTTATTTATCTTAAAAGGTATTTGGCTCGTAATTGCATCAACGCCTTAGCTTTATGTCTTCCTTGAATTTAGAAAAGGTTCCTTATTATATTGAAAAATACCTTTTAGTTAAATCCAATCTGCTAATGAGATGCGAGTAGCTATACGAATCTTAATCACCAGCATCGTCAACGCGTTCATCATGGTCTGCATCAGTATTTGGTTGCTGAACCGTCCGGCTGTACACAATGATGAAAAGCTACTGATTGAAAAAACCGCTTCTTACAAGGTGCGTCTCTTTGGTGAAAGCGCCAAACCTGCTGCCGATGGGTTGTTGTTCATCAACGTGTCGTTTGATAAAGAAATCATCCCGATCCCTATGGAGTTGGAAGGGATGGAGCTAACTGCGGAAGACCTTGCGCTATTCGATGATGAAGAGGGTGTAAATGCGCTATCGGGGTTTTCACAGGGTACGCAAGTCATTACGGACCGAAGTGTCCTGGCCCGATTTTTTGCCATCTTAAATAAAAACCCAAACAATCATCGATACATCCTCTGCGACATCCTTTTTGAAAACCCTTCTGATCATGACCTTCTTTTAAAGGAACAACTTAAAAAACTACCCAACGTACTGATTCCCTTTTGGGAAGATGAAAACGATGTGCTTCAATATCCCCTATTTGACGTTACGAGTGGGCTGGCTACTTATACCGCAGTAGATAACTACTTCATTAAGTACCAATTGATGGATGACACACTCAAAACCATGCCGTTGGTGATGTATGAAGCGCTACACCAACAACAGCTGCGGAAGAAAGGCAACCTCTTCTACCAGATGAATGACCGGTCCGTCTTTAACAATTTCATATTGAACCTGCGGGTACGCACAGATGATGTCATCAAAGAAGGAGGGACCTATCACCCAAACTATTGGAAATTTTTTGGCGCAACACTTGACCTCTACTCGGATGAAGAAATACTTGAGTTAACCAAAGGCAAGATCATCGTGATCGGGGACTTTGAGGATACCACCAACGACTATCACCAGACGCTGGCAGGAGACATGCCCGGGCCACTGATTTTACTCAATGCCTACCTGGCACTGGTAGCGGGGGACAACATCATCCGTGACGGGCTTTATCTCATTCTTTTTATGGGCTTCTTTCTCATCTCCATTGAGCTTTTTCATCCCGATGATTTATTGAAAAATGGCTATACCCGGCTCACCAACTGGCTGCAAGGCTTGTTGAAAAAAATCAAAACCCGAAATGTTTTACTGAAAAGCCTGATCGATGCCGCAGATAAGCAGCTCAAATTCATCGACAGCATCAACGATACGGTAAAAAAGCTGCCGACTTACATGGGCGTACTTTCTATTATCTCTATTGCGGCGTACCTGCTGCTCAATAATCACATCAATATTTTCTACTTATCGCTTTATATCCTGTTCGTGGAAAATGTAATGAAGTATGAGAAAAAAGTACGGTCTTTTATCACTCATAAAAAAGCCGCTTCATTAACAACGGAACCGGCAACTTCTACCAAAGAGTATGCTTAAAAATCACAAAATTACCGGCAAAACAAAGAGAACACCTGTTTCCCAGTCTTCAAGTGGAAGCACGCACGGACCGACCGCCCATACTCAGGGTCTCTTTGATGAACTCGGGCTGATGTATTGCCCAACACTTGTTTTCGCAGATAGCTGCCGAAAGTTTCAAAGTCTCGCGATTGAAGACCTTTCCTTTTACCACGATGATCCCGAAAGGTATGATCGGTTAAGTGAGCGGTATGCGTCTCTGGTCAGCAAAAGTTACGTGGCACCGGGGGTTATTCAATGGATATCAAAAGAAGTTGGGTACGGCTACTTCGCCGCCAGAAATGTATTGGAAGGTGACATGGTGGGTGAGTATACGGGAAAGATCATGTTTCGTAGCGAGTTCAAGAGTGGAGCTTACGCATGGAGCTATCCTAAAGGAGGGGATTTTCAAAGGACACTTCCTGAAAGAATTTCTCTTAATGCCAGCATATATGGCAATGAAATGCGATTTGTCAACCATAGTGATACACCTAATCTGCAGGCAGAGCAGGTTTTTCATGGCGGACAGTGGCACATGATCTATGTGGCCAACCGGGGTATTGTAAAAGGGGAGGAACTTCTTGTCAGCTACGGGCAACAGTATTGGAGAAAAAGAGAACAGCTTGAATGGTAAATTCAGCTATTCGACATTAAAAATGTCGAATGGATATCATAGGACCTGATCCGATAAACACCAATGTAAAGTCGGTTTCGAAAACCTATGATACGACTTCTGGATTTCAAACCCAGAAGAGCTGGTATATACTGTAGGAAAACCCACACCTTAAGTTACTCATATAGCATCATTTGCTTGTTGGTGATAACACCAACAAGGGCGAAAGAACAGCTTGAATGGTAAATTCAGCTATTCGACATTAAAAATGTTGAATGGATATCATAGGACCTGATTCGATAAACACCAACGTAAAGTCGGTTTTGAAAACCTATGATACGACTTCTGGATTTCAAACCCAGAAGAGCTGGTTTCTGAGTGGCAGATTCACGATCTGGAACGGGTATAATTTCTAGAAAAAAGCATTTAAATACATACCTTATACGTATTGTACTCTTTTTATTCCGTCAGATTTTCGAATTCGTTAGTCCCCTTCCAATTGCCGCTCTCCTTCATTGCTATCAGGATATACTGTTTTATCTCGTTAAAATCTTTCGCCGTTCCATGAATCCAAGCATTTTCCCAAGGACTTTGGGCTTTTGGAACTTTGTATTCTATATAGTATTCCTTTAGTCCTGAGTTGGAGATAATTATTGACCATTCAGAGTCATCATTTTCCGAAGCGTGGATTACTAACCTTTGGTGAGAAGTCGTTCCGATTAATTCTGTTTGCTTGAAATTAGTGTTAAGCCAGTTAATTACATCTAGCATCTTCCTAGCGGAGATCTCGAAGGGACCAGTCCATTCGTCTCGGTTATAGAAATCAATTAGTGATTCCTTTTTTTGATCTTTATTTCTTCTTATTGGCATGCGAGAATGGTGTACAACTGCTGCTTTGTGTACCCACAAAAGTACTAATCTAGCCAAAGTACGCTAGAAGCAAAATGGTATCCAGGGGGATTTGATGTTCATATTTTTCATCAGCTATTCGACATTCATAGGATCTGTGATCCGGTAAACACCAATGTAAAGTCGGTTTTGAAAACCTATGATACGACTTCTGGATTTCAAACCCAGAAGAGCTGGTATACTGTAGGAAAACCCACACCTCAAGTTGCTCATATAGCATCATTTCCTTGTTGGTGATAACACCAACAAGGGCGAAATAACCCAGAAGAGCTGGTTGAAAACACCAATAAGGTCGAAAAGGGGAAATCCCATTTTGTCTGGTGTATTAATAACTTTTGCTCGTCGGGGAGAGGCACGCGTTACAAACCATAGCCGTCAGTTTAAGCATAAGATTAGAGCAAGTCTAGCATTTCATTTGACGAAAAATCGCAATCCAACCTGAAAGAAACCCTTCTCGAGTGCTTTAATGAAG
>JBCCXH010000067.1:0-15848 GCA_039192005.1 Bacteroidota bacterium | reverse complement strand
CTGATTGCCAAACCGGTCGTTTGCGCTTGTTACCTGCGTTCGCTTCCCGAACAGGGATTCGGCCTCGTCAAATAAAAAGATACATTTTTTACTTTAAGCCATATCAAACACCCTGTCCAAGTTTTTCTCCCTCTCACCGATGTATTTGGAAACCACCAGACTCAAATCTACTTTGTACACCGGCGTATGGGTGATTTTCCCAAGTAAAGCCGCCGCCATTGTTTTACCCGTTCCCGGAGGGCCATAAAACAGGCTTTTGTATCCGGGCTTCAGTCGTCGCCCTAACCCCAGGTCGTTGAGTACCTTGTCACCGTGCTGTGCCCAGTCCCGAATCTCCTGAAGGCCTTTCAGCGTACGCCTGGTTAGGATCATATCCTGCCACTCCATTCTGGTCGTAATCCGCACGGCTGGAAAATGCTCGCTGTACCCCACTTCATAGGGTTCACCGCTGACGAGGTAGTCCACGTACTCATGGGCTACCATCCACGTACCACTCAGTCGGGGCGCCTCTTTGTCACGTACCTGTAGGTGAATGATCCGCATCCGATGAAACAGATGGTCCGTACGGAACAGGTACCGATAGTTAATGCGCTTGCTGATGTCATCCCCGGCCAGGATAAACATCGCCGTTTCTGCCGTAGGGATCAATCCTGCGTGTCCTTCCATAAACAACCCGCCAAACTCACTGAATCGTCTTTCGTAATCTTTGTTTTTGGAAGTCAGGATGTCGAGCACACCAGGACTCAGGTGTGGGGCCAGTGCCAATATCAACACCAGCCGCTCGGCTTTATTCATCTCGTGTTTTTTCAGAAACGTGGCATAGGCGCCTGTACAGGAGGAGATGTCCGGCATGGTGACGTCATCAATGGACTGATAAGAGGTCTCGTGATGAAAGTAGAGCGCTAAACGCGCATTGATCACTTCTCTGAGCCAAACCAGTTCTTCAGTCAGAACATTGGCATTTTGAAGCAAATCGGGAGTCATGTTATCCATGAGGCAAGTTGAATTGTTCGTCGTTTTTTCCATACATTCAGCGATCCGATCATCCCCACTCTACCATCAGGGGGTCCGACATCCAGGGTAGTTTGACGACATTAAATCCCCAGGGTAATTTTTGCAGCGTCACATCATGTGTTTCCTTTTTTATCTGTAAGATCCACCGGTCGTCCCTGGTTCGTAGCAGGCCTTCCCGCCGCAGGTAAGACGTTCGAAAGCCTTCCAATGACAGGTTGGTCCAAAGCGGCCCGCGTGAAATGACCGAATGTAACAGGCCCTCTGCTTGTTCTTTCTCTTCCGCTGAAAGGGATGCCTGCTCCACTACCTCTTCCAGCGCAAGGCCACACAATACTTTGTTTAATGGAAGGATGCCTTCAAAGAAAAGTTCTTCTTCTTCATAGCACAGGTACTGCAAGGCGCAGACGGCTTTCATCCTGGCTTCATGATCATGAAACTTGCCTTCTGAAGTCAGCTTTAGGTTTTCAAAAAAACGCGGCAGAAAGGGCCATAATATCACTAAACCTGCATTCTGAATGGAAATAAAATCGGTCTCTTCAAAGGTTGAATGCAGCTTTTTAAAGATGGTGGGTCGTTGGGCAGGGTCGCGTTTGAGTGTTTGCTCCAAATGATGGACGTGCTCCGTCAACGGTTGTAAACCGGCTCGGGTCAAAGCTTCCTTCTTGTCTGCATAGGTATTGATCTCCTGAAGCCGAGTTAAAATGGTCGTAGAAAGCAGCCTCAGTTCTTCGCTGACGGTTTTGTTGTACCTCAGCTTTTTTAACTCTTCTACGGTATCTGCCCACACTTTTTGATCTTCTATGTCCTTCGGGCGTTCGGCCATCTTCATGACTTCGCGAATGCGTACTTCGAGCTCCCGGTCCAGTACACTGCCCTGCTTTAACGCATCCCGCCACGTCTTTAATTGTGAAAACAGGCTGGTCTTTAGCTGTTGTTTTTGTCGCTCGGGGGTATACTCGCTTTTGCGGAGGGCTGCATTCAAATCTTCCAGCCATTGCTTCCAATTGCGGTGGATTTCTGATTCCAACAGGCGAAAAGAAGGGTGAACCACCAAATGTGAAAGATAGAGGAAAAGTTGCTTTAAATTGGCACCTCCGAGATTTAGGGACGGTTTTTGGATTTTCAAATTCTGATCTATTTTAAGTAGTGTTGTTTCTAATGTTTCCAGATGATGCCTCAGTTCGGTCTGTACCTCAGCGTTCATCGTACGAAAGGAGGACAGCATCATCACTTTTGAAACTTGTTTGAGAACGCGCTGCAACGTGACATTTTCAGCATCGTGTTTCTTCAGGCGCTCTACCAATGCATACAAAGCGTAGTAAGTGCGAGTGGAAGGATCTTTCCTATCAAAGGTGCTTTCCTCAAAAGTAGCTGAGTCCACTTGCAGTAATACCAGTGTTTTCCATCGTGCATGTTGCTCCAACTCCTCCAGATTAGTCGCATGGGCCACTTCATGAAATATGCCGGTCCAAAAAGCTTTGGATATCCGGGAACGGGACTGAGATGCACGAGTTGAGGTCATTTTATCTACCAGTGCCTGCTCGGACCGTACCAGGTTATGTACCGGAAAGGTCGTAAGGAGTTGTAGTGCATCGAGCAGTTGTTTTTTCGTGAAGGTGGTTAAAAACCGGTCCAGGGAGGCCGGGTGGGACGCCAATTGTTGAAGCAGTTGCCGAAACGTGAGATCGGGAGCTTTTAAGAGTACGTCCAGTTGTTTGTAAAGGTACGATTTGGAGGTCTCCTCACACCACCAGGGCAACATCCCGGTCATCAGGTAGTGAGAAAGAACTTTTGTGGGCGCCCGATGGTCCTCGTCCTTTCTTTTTTTCGTTCCATCTTTGGGTAGCTCTTGAAAGGGACTGGTAGCGATGGCCTGTTGCAATTTTTCTTGAAATACCGCATCAACCTCTTTGATGGATACTTCCCCCAGGTCGATGGTCAGTTTTTCAATTTGGTAGTGACCTTCCACCCCTCCATAGCGTTCGCTCAATTGTTGATCAATGAGTGGGAGCAGCTTTTCATGGTAGAGCGCGGCCACCCGCTTTTGTACCTGATGCACATCGGCTGTGGCAGGTATGTGCACTTCTATGATCTGCTTGTTGATGGTATGTCGATGCGATGCCCCCATCCTTTTTATCTCTTCTTAAGAAGGGAGAGGAACTTTTTAAATGCCTGCTCAAAGGCTTTCATGTCGTACTCGTGCATCCATTTGATGTATACCTTCAGGTGAGCGGGTGTCTCTTCCCGGATGGTGTTCGCTACCTGCTCTCTGAACGAAGTATCCGTGAACCTCCCGATCCAGTCCGGGATAACAAAGGTCAGCTGCAGGGAGTAGTCATCGTGGGTAATGGCTGGCTTCCACCATCCAGTGAACATCTCATCGACGGTGCTCCATGATTTGTCAATGATGAAACCACCTTCAGTCCGTGCCAGTACCTTATGGGTACCGCTGTAGTGCTCTGACCCGATAAGAACGATGTTGTCACCCACCTCAAGATCGTGGTCGTCTTCAACGACGATTACCTTTTCCTCATCATCTGAGGGTGCTTTCATTAACGATACCTGATTGAACAACACCAGATGACGTATTTCAAACCCTCTCCTTTGCCAGGTAGCCGTTAAAGGTAACTGCTGAAAAGCCGCTGCTATTTCAAATGAAGTGTCTTCTACCTTTTCTACCTGATAGCCGCTATAATAACCCTCGCCGTCGTTCGTAATGATGATGGACTCGCCTGACTGTAAGGTATGCCCTTCGGAATGGCAGCGAACCCGATCCTCACCTGCTACTTCTTCAAATAAGCTAATGTCACCGGGCAAATAATAGTGTTCAAAGGGATAGGATTCGTTTTTATGCGGTCGCAATAATAGGTGTTCAATCATGTGAAACCCTTCCGTGCTTCCCTCTGCCAGGTCTCTTCGTGAGATGTCAACGATTCCCAGTTTCCTTGCAATCCGTCGTTCCAGACCGGAGACGTTTTCGTTGTTCCAGTATTCTTGCGAGTAATTGTACGCTTTTGCCCTTCCTCCACTGATCTGTGGATAATCGCTGAGAAAAGCTGCTTTTTCTGCAATCTGTTGCTTAGTCCTCGCAATCCTTCTTTTCGCAGCCTTTTTGATGGGGTCGGTTTCCACTGTGGTCGCTGAGTTGGACGTCTCCGGAGCAGGCAGGCCATTGTTGACGAGTTTTTCACCAAAACGGGACAACAGGTGATTTAAAAACTTATTTTTTTGTCGCAGTTCTTCTTCTTTTCCCGACAGGCCTTCTTCGGTGTCGGCTGATTCTTTTGCCAGGTAGTTCTGATAGTTTTCTTCGCTCCGCAACACGTCTTTAAATCCATGAATGGAAGGCAGTAATGACTGGTAGAAGTAGCTGCGGGTATCGTCTCCATCAAAACTGACCAGTTTTTTAAAATGGGCTACTTGTGCAAAGTAATTGGCCAAGAGCTGTTCAAAATGCGCCAGGTAAGCGGTAAGTTGTTTTGCTTGGGCTTTCCGGTGTTCCGGTGCACTTACTGGAAGAGACGCGTCTCCGATGCCGTAGGTACCCGGAAACTGGTTTTGGATGGAGTAATAGTTGGACAACTGCTTATCCCTTGTCTCCGTGAGCAGGATGTCCCGCTCTTCGGGTAGCAGTTCTTTTCGGGTCACGGATGCCCTCAGTTTTTTTAAGAAGATGGATTCGACAATCTCAGCATCCACAGTGAGACCGACCCCGTGGGAAGTAAAGGTAAGCGTACTTAGGAACGCGTTGATGTTTCTCACGTCCAGCTTAGGGCATTTGGCAGGATCTAAGGGAAGCACCCACTTCTTGATGGTGTGGTTTCCGGTAGCTATGGACAACTCATCCACAGCCACCACTCCTTTTACATCCATGATTTCCCGAATGAGATCGGATGCATGGACTTCTTTTCTTCGGGTGTGTTGTTGTAGCTCTTCGTCGTCGATGAACCCATGGGTGAGTAACGGGCCGTCAAAAATTGCTTCGGTCCTTTTCCCTTTTTGCCACAATTGTGGCAGTGTGTAAAAAGAAATCCTGGGGGAAAGGTACACGCTGGTGCGGTAGCTTATTTCTGCCACGAGCTCGTTAATGTCCTCCACTTTATCGGCCACCTCAATGGCTCCCAACAGGCGGATGTATTGGGCGTCTAATAACCGTACTTCCTCGAAATCCTCGCTCACCTCACGGTTTGCGTGAAGCCTGGATTTTACGTTTTTCAAAATGGTGGTACCGTCTATACCTGACAGGTCGTCTTTTTCTATGGCTACGCGGTACAGGCCTTTGGGTACAGTGCCTGCGTTTTCTTCACCATCCCGATCAGCCTCCGGCACTACTTTTTCAACCCATGCATTTTTCACTCCTGCTACATCAATGACGATCTTGCGTAGGTCCGGCAGGGTGACCGGGTTACAGGTCAGTACTTCGGTGGGCCCCAACAGGTCCTGGTACGAACTCCCCGTGTCCGTTCCCAATAAATCCCTGATATCATGATCTACCCGGTAGGCCAGATCGGTGAGGGCATAACACAACTGTTCCAGGATGGTGATGCCCGGATCGTGGACGTTGTGATCTGTCCAGGTAGTTCCTGCCAGCTGGCGGATGAGCTTCATCCCTTCTTCATAGAGAAACTCGTAGCTGAGCGGGTTGCCCTGAGGTGGGTCTTTGGGTATGGTTATGGATTTGTTCATGGATGTAACGGGTTATTCATCGTTTGGCAGGATACGTTTATTTGGCTGATTCATTCATTGTTGACTAAAAATTGGTTCTTAAAAGCGACCGATCCACTAAAGAGCTTGTAACAAGGCTCCGTGAAACGAGGAATAGTAAACTCGCGAAGTGCCTCCCACAATTTGCTGTACGTTCACGGTATCGTCCTTATTCAACTTTGTAATCACGGTTCGGGAGATCATTTGATTATCATCAAGTGCGACAACCTGACTACGCTCCCGGTACCCGTCACTATCCCCTGTTCCATTAACAAAAAAGGTTTTATTCAATTTAAGGTACCACCTCACACGAGAGCTATCACTCCGTAATAAGGTTATCGTAATCAGGTACAATCCGGTAACAGGAGCTTTGAAATAGCCTGACGCAGCATCGTAAGCACTTCCATGGTTTAAACTAACCGTTCCAAAAATCAACGGGTTATGTTTTCCATTCATGTCTTGTGACAGTGACGCAGCAAAAGCGACGGCTTTGCTTGTATGTACGTAGTTATCCAGACGGACAGGCCCCCGAACGGTCAGCCCGCCTTCTGCCCATAGGTCTATTCTTCTCGTGGCCGCGTCCGTATTTGATGCCATCCCCACAATATTCAGCGAGTTGGGGACGTGCAGTCCTGCGGCAATCTTAGCCGAGTTTAGTTCTCTTCCAGCGTTGTTCCCACCAAACAGGATGCAGTCGCTAGTCACGTGCATGGCCTCATTTGGGCTGCTTTCTTTGCCTGATCCGAAAATAGACAATGGGGCCGCAGGGTTTACTCCTCCAATGGCCAGCCTGCCTGCATTGGTATTAAGGTGCATTTTTTCACCTGAGGCCGTATCCCTGAAGTACAAATTATCATCTACTGACAGGTACACCTGACTATTAAACCTATAAAATGCACCGTCTGCTCCACTATGGGTAGCAGCCTGCCCGTTAACACTAATGCCGCTGCTTGCAAATATGGAAGCATTGGTATGAACGGGACCACGGACTGTTAGCCCGCCTTCTGCCCATAATTGAATTTTTCGGTTTGCGATGTCCGTATCTTTTGACATCCCGGCTAGGTGCAAAGCATCTGTTCCTACTGCTATTTTAGCAGATTCTGCATGTTTCCCATCGTTAGCCCCCCCAAATAAAATGGTGCCATTGGTGATGTGCATCACCCCATCGGGAGCATCCGTTTTACCGGTGCCATTTATGGACAAAGGGGCCTTGGGGTTGGTCCCTCCAATGGCCAGTTTTCTTTCTTCCGTATTGAAATGCATGGCTACCTCATCCCCTTCGTGCCGGATGTAAAAGTGATTATTTACGGTCAGGTATACATGGCTCTTGTATCGGTACAATGCACCGTCTGCTTCCAGGTGAGAAGCCCTGGAGCCAAATACATTGATTGCATCCGCTTTGATGGTGCCATCATCGAATAGGGAAATGAACTTGCCCGGGTTACCAGACGGAACAAATTCGAGTCGCTGGTTTCCCTGGTTGACTACTATTTCCCAGGATTCATCCACCGTATCTTTCAAGCCGATACCCAGCCGCGCAGATTCGGTACCGGATATCCTGAGTTCCGGGGCTGCCCCGCTTACATGAAGTTGGGCCAAAGGGTCATCGGTACCCACTCCTACTTTCCCCATAAAGAAACTGGAACCCTCTTTTGCCCCACTTAGACGAACCACCTCAGTTGCATCTTTTCCCCGAACGGATACCTGCCCATCGCCTTCAGGCAGGGCTACTTCAAAGGCATGGGTATGGTGCTGCCGATCGGAAATCACGGCAATGACCGGTTCATTGTCTTTTCCTTTAATGGTCAATCCTGCCTCCGGCTCAATGCTCCCCAGGCCTATGTTGCCATCCGAGGCCCGGATGAACAACCGGCTCTCCCCCCTCGCGTCTTTGATGTTCAGCCCAGGCTGGTTACTGTCCGGATTCGACGGGTCCACCCTGGGTTTCAGGTTAATGGACCATTGGGGGGCGTCATCCAGAAAGTTGGAAAACACATTGAGTACCTCTTGTGTACTCACCGAGTCGCCCTCTGCCTGCAAGGCCAACGGACTACCCTGCTCCTTCACGATGCCGTCTTCGGCCTGGTTGAGGGTCGCATCAATGAATTCGGCAAATTGTGCTTCGGTAGGGCGAAGGTTTTTAAGAAAAAATCCTTTCAGGTCCGTCCGGTTTGTTTTGTCTATTTCCATGGCACTGTTTTTTTTAAGTTCTTAATTTTTTGTTTTTGAAGCGGTGACGGACTGAAGGTTCTCTGCCACAATAAAATCCGTTTCTACGATCATGTAACCCAGGCCTTCGAAATGGTCTTCGTCGTACTCGTTTTCATCTACGACGTCGATAATGTGATCAGGGGCCGAAACCATCACCATATCCGGGCGGGAAGGTATCAGGATGGTCTTACCATCATTGACGGAACGAACATCGATAAATTTTTTCCCATCTTCACTTTGGAAGAGCTTCAGGTTGGCGACGTAGTCGATGTAAGGTCTTTCCGCAATGAAATTGATCAGGACACTGGCGTGAAGCCTGCCCCCTATCCTGATGTCATTTCCTTCGTCATAGGCCCATGGAGACAGAAAGCGTTTGATCTCATCGATAAGCTTTGCTTTGTAATAGGCGGCGTCGTACTCCGGATAGAAACTGACGGCACATCTGGTCAATACCTGTAAGTAGAACGGATTGTGCACCACCACTTCTGCGTAGGCAGGCGCATGGGCATTGAGGTATTCCCGGATTTGCATGAGGGTATCTGCCGCTACTTTTGGTGCAAACGGGTTGAAAGGCAGACTTCCCTTAATGTCCGGTACAACTATGACGTCTACCTGACCTAATGTTTCTTCTGAAGGCAGGCATTTGGCTTTGTATACCTGGGGAAACCGGTCCAACACCATCCGCTCGTAATCCCACATGGTGAGCGCCCTGTTCTTATGCCGCAACCGTTCGCTGAGCTGCGTATACAGGGATGCTCCCTGCTCGGCAGGCTTTCCTTTGCTGGAAGAGAAAGGTTGGGAAACAGCAGCTACCTCCGGTACAGGTTCCAGCATATCCATAATGGTCCCGGCAGCAAGTGGCGTCTCGAAATGTGCCGCTGCCACTTCTTTACTGGAAAGTGTAGCAGGAATCGCCTGCGCTTTTACTTCTATGGTGTCCGAAATGCCCTCAATGTGACCGGATGCGCTGACTTTGAGCCAATGCAGCGCATCCGACAGCAACGTCCCTCCTGTCGTCGCATCGGCAGGTACCCTAACCTTGACGATTCCCGTGTTTAATAGTCCGTTCGTCGTATCGGAAACCAGGGCGGATCGCGGCAGGACGACCCATTCGTTATCCCTCAGGTAGCTCCATTGTAGCTCGGGTTTTTCGGCGTCTGGATTGGCACTGCCTTCTGCCATTTGAAACAAAATAGTGAGTAGCTGGGGTACCTCCAAGCGGTCAATTCCCAGTAAAAGTGCTCCTTCATGCTCATAATGGGGGACCAGGGTCGTCTGTTCTTTTAACGCTACTTCCTTAAACCCAAAGGGATGAAGGTGATAAAAGGCGTCGTAACCGGTCCCTTTTGAGTTGGTAGAGGGAATACTTGCATAGGCCGTATAGCCAATTTTCAGGCCTTGCAGCTTAGGTTGGTAGGGTGGGTTGATCGTCAGTTTCCTGATCTCCTCCTTATCAGATTGGGCCTGCTTACTAAATAGCGTATTGTAAACAGCATGTTGAAAGTCAACAGCAGCCAGTTCAAACCTAACATACCGGTCCCAATCAATCACTTCCCCTGCTCCTGCTTTGGCATCAGGGCTTTGCTCGTAGCGATACGTCGGCATGGACTGCTTCATCAGCCAGGGCAGGTTACGAATGTTGATGGCTGCTTTTTGTCCTTCTGGTATTTCTTCTCCATTTTTTACCTGATTTGGAAACAAGCTTACCGTCGACTCGTCCGTGGTTAGGGGTATGGCTGCATGTTTATGGTGAACGTACGCCCTTAACTTAATGTCTTCGTTTTGTTTAATCACGTAGGCTTCTTCGTTCAGGTCGGGATCATCTTCTTCGATCAGCCAGTAGTTCTTGTAATGCGCTTTCAGGTCTGGTAAATTCATCCATTGTGGCTCCAATACTAAATCCTGTATCTTTTTTAGCGCGATCTCTTCGTTTATCAGGTAAAAACTACTTCCGATCTCCGGCTCATACCCAAAGAGTTCAAAGGGTTTTCTGGCATCCAGTACGCTCCGGTCATTTTGTAGCGTGACGTTCTGCATGCCCTGAACGTTGACCACAACCTGAGCTTTGTTAAGGGTGAGCTGCATGAGGTGATCGTAGCTAAAGGAAGCACCTTTGCTTTTCTCTCGCGCCGCCAGGTCCTGATTTAGCGAAAACACCACCGATGGGTGTGCGGATAAAAGGTAGTTGCCTTCCCCTTCCCATGTTTCTATAGGCAACGCATCTTCCTGCAGGGTCATTTCTACTTTCAGTGCATGGAGGTAGACGTCCTCTCGTGCATATTTTCGGGTGGTTTCAAAAGGCACGCCATCGCCTACATCAAGTTGGTCCACTACCTCTCTCACCTCGACCTGATGTTCTGTTCTTTTCGAAAGAATTTCCAGCAACTTACCATCCGGCATCACCAGGTACTTGCCTGCATCGGCATCGACAAAGTCTTCCCCTTTTGTTTTGGTCAGCGTTCGGCCTGCTACTGACGCCGTGTAGGTGCCTTCGTGAGCGACTCCGAGGTAATGGCCAAGTTTAAAAGAAGGTGCATCCGGGGTCAACCACGTTTCTTTGCTACTGAGGCAGACTTCCATGACGCCTTCATCAAAAAGTGATTGGAGAGAGGAAACGTCTTCATCTGCGACTTGCAAATCCAACAGAACGGTGATTTTCCTCGTCCCTTCCCGAAGCAACAATGCAGGTGTACTGATCGCAAAACCCAGGCTGGCAGCTTGAAGCGACTGCTCCGCGACGGACTGTTCCACACCGGGACGCCAGTTGCCAAAGGTTTTAAACCGCTTGCTTTCTTCTTTATCTCCATATTGGCTAAAGGCATGCGCTTTAACATCTGTTGCCGCATAAATGCCTCCCAACTTTTCCATAACTGAAGAAGGGAACACCACACTTCTAATCTGCCGGTCTGCAAGCTCCAACAGTACGTACACTCGCTCCCAATCCACGGTTCGGGCTGCTTCGTCACCGCTAACCTGATGGATAAAGATAAAATCCGCTACCGTTAGTTTAAGCGCTTCCTCGATGTAATCGGACGCTTGCTGATTTTTGACCGCGTCATGGCTTTGTAACTCATCTACCAGTACCTGAAAAACGGCAGGGCTGTCCCGGTAAAGCGGTAAGTTATCTCCAGGGTCAGGCGTTCCGTAGACGTGGCTAACCAGGTAGTCAAACCCTTCGCTTTCTTGAAGCCTTTTCAATTCCTCCCTTCTTTTCTGTTTGGCTTTGTTCTCAAACGCTTCGTCCATGATCTTGTAGACAGGTTCCCATTCGACTGGTACTCCTTCCTTTTCTTTCCGGTGGGTCTCCATGATGCGCTTGAAGTTTTCTACCGAAAGAAATAATTCATGGTTTAAATAATCTGTCGAAATGGCCTGTTTGTTCAACAATACCTGCTCGTATAGCTCATCCAGGTCATTTACCTGATTGGGGAATGGAGGCAATGGATCTCCCTGCTCAGGTTCTCCGAATACGTATCTCATTAGCACATTAAACCCATGATCTTCCTCCTCCTGAAAACTGAGATGATGCAATGAAATCCTCAATTTTATCCATTCTTGTATGGATGAGGGATAATTGCCCTTTTCAATTACTAGTGCCGCCTCTTCCAGTATGGTATACACGTGATCCCAGTCTTCCGCAGTGGCGGACTGATTGGCTCCGGTACGTTGGATGTGTGCAAAGTCCTGTACGGTTAGCTTAAGTTCATCTTCAATATAGGTTAAAGCCGACTGCTGAACCGTCTCGTCCTGGCCATTGAGGTCCGTCAATACCTTTTCAAAATTGGTGGGATTCCCTCCGTATGGTGGTAACTCATCACCTGAATCCGGTGTACCATAGACATGCTTTAACAGGTAATCCAACCCCTCGCTTTCCCATATACGCTTCAATCTTCTCCTGTTTTTTTTACGAAACGCCACCACCAGAATCGCGTGTATGGTTACCACTTTGTCTAGTGAAGAGGTGCCGTTCATTATCTCCTGCTGTATTTCCATGACCTGTTTGAAGTCTGCTACTGAAAGGAACAGCTCCTCATTCAGGTAATGGATCATTGCCTTATGAGTTTCGTTTAACACCTCTTCGTACAGTTCGTCAAGGTTGTTGAACACACTGGGCAATGGAGGTAACGGATCTCCCTGCCGGGGACGACCCAGAACGTGTTCCATCATAGCCGTCAGCCCACGGTCAGGTTCACCAACGTTGTCCAGGTGAGCAGACTTGATCGTCACGCTTTGCTTGTCCAGAAAGATGCTTTTCAATTGTGCCACTTCTGCCTGGCTGATGATGGTGTCTTTATCGGTGGTATAGTGCAGGTCGTTTCCTTCTGCATCTGTTCCCGCATGCAAGACGGTCCCTTGCTTTATTTCTAACTGCGCTACTTCCTCGGTCAGCCCAATCAGCACATTGACGACATCGGGTACTGCCTCTTTTGGTTCAAGTCTGAGCCGCTCCCTGAAATAGAAGTCGAGGTGCCGTTCGGTCAGTTGGTTGAGTTGTGCCTTTATCTGGTTGAGTAATTTCAGGAAGGCCAGAAAAAGCGCGGTGTGCGGTTTGGAAAGTCGGTTAAGTAGCTTTTCATCTTCCGAAAAATGGTCGGGATTTTCTACATAGGTTGCCAATTGGCGGGCCCATTGCTGTTGCTGGATCTTTTTTCCGTGGGCACTGTTGGCCCGGTATGCTTCCGGATCGTCGATGAGAAAGGATTCCCAGGTGCCTTGTGCTTCATTTTTTTCATTAAAAAACCGAAGTTCTTTGGACAAGTCCTGGGCTTCTCTGATCAGTTGCTCCATGCTTCGGCCTTCTACCTGCACATAATCAGGCTGAAGGGCTTCCTGGTAGCGGTCTTGCTGACTGGTGCCGTCTCTGAACAAGCGTTTACCGGATTGTAGGTTGTTGGTCATTTCTTAGGAAGCATTGGTTGGTTATAAGGCTTTGATTTTACTAGTTCCGGGGATGATCTGACCTTCCCCACGGTACGGGCCGGACTGATCGGGAGGAGCACCGCCTGCAGCGACCGGTTTAATGTCTTCTGCGGGGGTGTTGACTTCAAAAACGGATTCAAAAGAACTGCCTTTTAGAATGATGCGGTCCTTTCCACTAAAAATGCGCGTTGTAAGCTGATCGTCAGCGAGTTTTTTGATCTTCAATGTCCCGGAGCCGGGCTTTAAATGGGACAATTTGGTGTAGAGGCACCCCGCCACCGTCACACTTTTCTCATCTCCTTCCACACAAAACTTCTTACCATTAATCGTGGAAAGCCCCGAGGCTTTTATTTTTCCAGGTCGCACGATAACGGTTGCTGCCCCACAGTTTGGTTTAAAAATTACGGTGTCGCCATCCATGATTACAAAGTCCAATGCCATAATTTGTTCTTTTCGAATGCTTTATTGAATAGTAAAGGCCGCTGCCGTTGCTTCTTTTAGGTAAAAGGGATAGACCAGGTTGAACCGGTTGTTGGTGGCCCGCACCAGGTAGTCCACCGTAATGGAAATGAGTCCACCTTCTTCGTCCAGTTCATCCAATTGTACTTTTTCCAGCCCAACTCTTGGTTCATGCCTCAAAATCGCTTTTGAAACGGTGTTGCTGAGCTCATTGATAAACAGTTGGTTGGTTTCTTCAAAAAGGAACCGGTCCAGATCGCAACCAAACTCCGGGTTCATCAAGCGTTCATTTAGTGAGGTGGACAGCAGCACGATGAGGCTCTGCCGGATGTCTTCCTCTCCGCTCACCATTTGCACTTCTGCACCATTTTCTCCAAACTCGGGAGGAAACCCCCACCCTTTACCTAAAAAGTTATTTTCCATTTTCAGCTAATGTTGCGTTGGCAAGCGCTCCTGTTTGATCTGTCGCAGGTGCTTCTCCTTTCTGGTTGTCCAACTGTGATGAGGCTTGTCCTTGTATCTTTTGGATGAGCGATGCAACCTTAACAAAGGGTTGTTGCCCCAGCGCATTCAGGATGGCATTTGCTTCTTCTACAGTCAATTCTAATCTGATCTTATCCATAATTGGTATGTTTAATTGTTATATTAAATCCACTTTTTTTCCTTCAATCTTGACGTCTCCTTTAGCGGTAATGCTCAGGTCCTTTTCGGCTACGATCGCCAAATTTTTAGCACTGATAATCTTTATCCCCTCCTTACTGAGCTCTACCTGATTGTCGTTTGCATCCTTCAAAGAAATGAGTCCTTGTTTTTCATCAATGACGACTTCGTTTTTATCGGCAGTGGAAAGTGTGACGGTTTCTTTTACTTCATCAAAAACCAGCTTCCCGGATTTCGTGAAGATCCCCTGCTGCTTGTTTTCTCTGGTGACAGGTAGGGGTGTTTCATTGATCCTGCTGTGCATGGCTCCCAGGATCACCGCCTGCCGGGGATCGTCATTGAAAAAACCGACCACCACCTCGTCTCCTACTTTGGGTCGAAAAAATACGCCGCGCTTCTCACCGGCGTCGACCGAAGCTAACCGTGCCCAAACGGCCTCTTTTCCGTCTCCAAAAGCAGGAATACTGACCCGTACCCGGTCTTCCGGTGCATCACCTGCTGACAGCGCAACCACGATCCCCAGCTGCAAGCCATTGATACCGGGTAATAGTCCGGCTGACTGTGTAGCTACCACATCGGATTGAGAGGTCAACCAATCATCGTCCATGCCTATTTGCAGGTGCGTCACCCAGCCACCCTCCGTGACCTCATGCCTGACTCCACATATCACGTAGTTGTCACTGAATTTTTGGGGTACTCCTTTTAACTGGATTGTGTCCCCAACCTTGTATCTTGCATCGCCGTGGATCATGATCCACCCGCGAACAACGGAAAGACTGGATTTTACAACCCGTGCATCTGACCAGGCTTTCAACTCGCCGTTTTCCATCGGCACTGCGTGTACCTGGGTTACTTTTTCCCCTCCTGCTACGTTAGCCATGGCTGGCAAGTGAGTCGCCAACACCGCCTCTTTTACCTCATCGCTCGCTCCCGATTTGATTCGCTTTTTATTGACAAGGTCCCATCCTACGGATGAAACTTCATGAACCTGATCGCGACCATTTACCTGAAGGGTTAAATCCAGTATTTCATCCGTGCCCAGTTCCAGTTTTTTTAGCCTTTGCCCGGCTTTTTCTAGTGTAGGCCGCACAATGGACAACTCGCCATCGTCTGTGATGACCAGGTACCCATTGGCCTCCGCCCTTGATACAATAAAGTCCCAGTCGGTGGCATAGTACTGCACCATCTGCGTATGTTCGGGTACTTTGGGAAGCTCAATGAAACCTTTCTCCCTTCCTTCGTACGTCTTTATGATGTTTTCTATGATGGCTTTGTCGCTTCCGGCATGAACGGCATTCTTTCTGACCGTGGTCATCTTTACCGCTTCATCACAGAGCGCTACACTCAGGGTGGTTCCTTGCGTACCATTGAGTTCCATGGACTGATTCACTACCATTCCTTTAAAGACCTGCCTGTCTTCTTTTGGCTTCCCTTCGTACTTGAGGGAAATGGCGATTTCCTTTCCAGGTTTAAAGAACTCGTCCTCTGAAACTTTAAACGTTTGCCTGGCGATGTCCCCATCAATAAACCTCAGCTCTGCCGTCGCTATTTTGTTGAACTCCTTCAGGATGTCAATGGACAGCAACTCAAAAGTGGTATCCATTGTGCCTTTCTCTCCTGTGATGGTTGCCGTAACTACTCCCATGGCTATTTCTCGATTGGAGGAAAATAAATTTCTTGTCCGGGTTTCAGGTCCCGGAAATCCTGCAGGTCGTTGGCCCTGGCCACCCATAGGTAGTAGTGCGGTGACCCGTAAATGGCTTTGCACATGAGCGGTAAGCTGTCGTGTGTCTTCACCACCCGGTAATGCGTAAGATCGGGAGAGCTTTTTTGCTCTCTTTGTAACCGTTCTGTCGGTTCGATGTCGTGGATAAACGTAG
>JBCCXH010000066.1:0-16050 GCA_039192005.1 Bacteroidota bacterium | reverse complement strand
GTTTCGGAATGCTTGGGTCACCTTTCACCCAGATTCTGGAATCCATGCGGCCGACGTTCCAGCGACAAAGTGACCAAGCAATGTGAACCAGATTTTCACATCGTTCTGTCGAACGTTCCGTTCTCCGATCAACGTTGGTGGCGACTTCCAGCAAGGGACTTGCGTCTCCTCGTGGAACCGCTGAACAGCAGGAAACTTGCAAGAACAAAAGCATGTGATGGCTCCGGAATCGCAGCGACTTGCAGAGCGATTCCAGGCACAAGCAAGGCACCGCCGTCACCCGTCGTGAACTCGCCAAGGTTGTTGCCACTGGTATCAAATCGAAAAATGCCTCCATCACCAGTAAGGCCGACAAGCAACTCTCCGCTGCCATCGGAATTGAAGAGGATGTCCGAAGGAAACGTTCCGTCGCCAGTATTCCCCGTACCGACGCCGCCGGTGGAAAATCGTGTCAACTCCGTGCCGCTGGAATCAAGCTGAATCACTTCGTTTGTGAAGAGACTGCTTAACCAAAGGTCGCCTGAATCATCGAAGGTTAGGCCGGTGATACCAGCCCCAAGTCCAGTAGCAAATACACTTTGGAATACACCAGTGGTTCCGTCGAACACTTCTACTTCGCCACCATTGAAGTCACCCACATACAGGTCGCCCGAATCGCCGAACACGAATGAGGCAATCCCATCAAGTGATCCCCCTGAAGTGAAGTCGCCCAATGCTGTGCCGTCGCTTTCAAATTCCGCGACTTCTGTTCCAACAAAACTCCCGACAAGAAGTCCATTTCCCGTGTCAAGCAACTTTGTTGGGCCCCCAATTCCATTGGCGAACGTTCCAAGTGCACTTCCATTACTGGAGTTGTATCGCAAAATCGAACCCGTATTTTGGCTCGAGACAAGAAGCTCATTACCCATGACCGCGAGACCGTTGGCCCCATCAAGACCGCCCGCTCCACTAGCGACTTCGACCCGAATAAATTCACCACTGTCGTCATAGCGGATAACCTGATTGCCGAAATTACTGATGGTGAGCTGGTTCCAATTCCTACTCTTTTACTTTCTCCATCAAATTTTACGAACAACTCACTGGTTTCGTCATAAAACTCAATATCACTGCTACCACCACCCCGGAGCAATATTCTTGTCTGAAGTTCCTCGATGTCATCATTAAAGGTTTGCAATTCCATTGTAGAGGCTCCACCCAATTGATTGGAGGTAATTCTTTTTGGGTTTGTTCCAGCACTTAGGTCCAGTTGAAAAGTCGAGCCAATGATGTCACCACTTAAAGCCATATTTCCATTTACATCCAGCTTCTCCGATGGGGAATCAGTATCAATACCTACATTTCCGCTTTCTCCATCAAATACTGCGAGTAATTCACTGGTTCGATCATAAAACTCAATATCACCAGAAGTACCCCGGAGCAATATTCTTGTCTGAAGTTCGTCGATGTCATCATTAAAGGTTTGCAATTCCATTGAGGAATTTCCTCCCAATTGATTGGAGGTAATTCTTTTCGGGTTTGTTCCGGCATTTAGGTCTATTTGAAGACCAGAGCCGATGATGCTGCCATTTAAAGCCATACTGCCGTTGATGTCCAGCGCTTCGGAAGGGTTACTCCTACCAATCCCTACATTACCATTCGGAAGGAGTGTCAGAACTTCTGTTACAGCAGATGGGTTCATTAGATCACTTGCATAATTGAAACGAACCTTGCTGTTTGGATTGGCTCCCCATTGTACAGTGAGGTCTTTCACATTTCCGCTACCCGTTAGCGCAAAAATACCTGCCTGTCCTTCCCACTGACTTCGAAAACCGTAAGCAGGAACTTTGGTCGATCCATTGATCATAGTAAAGGGCTGACCGATTCCGATCCACTGGTTACCGCTGGAAAACACCCCAAACGTGCCACCTTCCAGGTGCCCTAGCAGTCCTCCGGAGTTATTGGTATCGAAGAAGTTCAATGTATTTCCGAAAGGTTTCCCTATGGCCTGTCCCTGAACCGTCCCGATAGAAATCAACAGGATGGATGCGATGCAGAAAAAAGATGTTTTCCTTTTTAAGGAAATAGAATGCTGAAGAAAGGGTTGAAAAATTTTCATCATATATAATTAATTATCCTACTCGTAGGGCTAATGAGTTCCCCTGGCTTTTCGGTTCCGCCTCTCCCATGGGAAATACTGCACGGGAACAGTCCGTTTTTAAGGTGACTCGGCTTCACCTTTTGAATGGATCTTTTTTGATTGCGATACGTTAGCGCCAATGCCTCTTCGCATAAGTTTTTAATCAGGATATTGTATCCTTGCAAGGCCGACGAACTAAGGTCAAAAAGCAAATCGTTAAGGATGACCTTTCGCTGCCATTCGAGGCTAAAGTAGTTGGATTGTTATTTTGGCAAATACCCCTTTTGGGGTATTTATGACCGGGAAATTCTCGCGGAATTTTTATTAAAACAATTAAGTTTGATATTGGGGAGAACAGATCCATTTCCGAACCTCCCTCCCTGACCTGTCGCCTCCCTCCCCGGTCTTTGGGCCACAGATCAGAACATGCCAGTCATCAAAAAGTCTTTGATTAACAGTGAGTTACAGGATTTGAAGAAGTGAAAGTTTAGGATTGAATCCTATTGGGTTAGTTTAGAAATATCCAGAGCGGGACGTTGTGGATGTCATAAGAAAGCTGACTCATTTCTAATGAGTCAGCTTTCAGATAGGTAATAAATTTATTTTACAATCAACAACTGATTGTACGTTGAGTCTCCGGCGCGGAAAGCCAATACATAAAGCCCGGAAGGTACTTTTACCCCTGACTTATTCGCTCTGTTCCACTCGACTTCATAGGTACCGCTTTCCTGAACGGCATCGACCAATACATTGATCAACCTACCCTTCAAATCCATAATGGAGATGGCCACATGATCCGTATTTGAAACACGGTAAACGATGCTCGCTTCTTCTTTAATTGGGTTTGGGTACGTCTTAACACGATCAAGGCCTGGTCTTTCCGCGTTTTGTAATCTCTGGCTTGCTACTGTCTGACTTGAAGCAACAGAAGGTGCTCCTGTTAAGACAGTCAGTCGGTAATGATCGCCGGCAGGGTCGTCGTTACTTTTTAGTCGCGTAGCGGGTTCAATTAACCGGGCCTGTCCACCCATGTCGGCAAGCACCAGGTTGGCGTCTGTTCCCGAGATGGAAACGAAAGAACCTCCTGCATAAAGCGCTTTCCAGTCGGTACCGGTACTCTCGGACGTACTGAACGTTAGGTTGCCATTATCGAACGTTAGGTAGCTCTCCGGGCTTGACAAAGGAGCGATTTTAAAAGAAAAGTCATCCTGTAGGGTCGCAATGAACCATTGAGTGACCTCTTCGCTCCCTTTTTGCTGTTGGCTCACGTAAAGCGCTCCACCTTTTGCTGTGAGGTATTGACCGTTTTTAAATTGAAACTGATGGATGGTCTGTGCGGTCAGTCCTCCTGACAGCACGATCCAGTTCCATAGGCCAAGAACGATTAGTTTCTTCATCATCTTAAGATTTAATGGACTACTTCTGATTCTCCAACAACTCAATCCGCTTATTTAACTCGATGATGTGCAGCGTTAACTCTTCAACTTTCTCTACTAATAACGTATTAAGCCGACCTAGTTCCACACCATTTTCCAATACTTCCGCTTCTGAGGGCATCTCAGGAAGGTGTTTGTTCGAATCGATGTAGGTTTCCAGTTCCTTTAATGGCATCAGGTCGTAGTCATCTGCAAAGACATAATCCGGAAACGAACCCAGGTTTACGTTGACAGCGGATGCAAGCACATTAGCCGCTTGGATGTTTCCATTGACGTGTAGTTTTTGCGTTGGGTTGGTGGTGCCAATGCCCACGTTGCCGGTTCGGTTTAAGGATAAAACGGTACTTGCTGAGACATCGCTCCAAATCGGTGCAAATTTCAATTTGTTCTCGTCATCATTATCAATCCCTACAGACCAACCACTTTCGCCTAACACATCTAACGACAGATACGGGTCTCCGGCATTAGATCCAGCTACCCTAACCGACATGATGGCATCTTCACCTGGCGAGTTGGTTTCATTAAAGAGATAGATCCCATTTTCACTCGGTACCGAATTGCCTCTCGCGTTAACATGCAAGGGGGCGATAGGAGCAGAAGTCCCCATGCCAATGTTCCCATTCGTAGCTATGTACATATCTATCGGAGAAGAAGGAGTGGACTGAAACCTTAGGTCGTTAAATCCCTGCAAAAGGTCCAGACCGAAAATGTCCTTGTCATCGGCCACCCGAATGTTGCCATTTACCGTTAGTTTTTCGATAGGGTTAGTCGTTCCAACCCCTACGTTTCCATCAGGTCTGAGGTAAAGATCAATCTGGGAAGTAGGCGAAGCCTGAAACCTTAGGTCGTTGAATCCCTGTAAAAGATCCAACCCGAAAAGATCCTTATCATCAGTCAGACGAATGTTGCCATCTACGGTGAGTTTTTCAGAGGGGGTTGTCACTCCAATGCCCACATTGCCATTAGAAAGAAGCGTCATGACTTCCGTGACCGCAGATGGGTTGGTCAAACTACTGGCAAAATTGAAACGAACTTTGCTGTTTGGGTTGCCCCCCCATTGTATGGATAGGTCTTTTACACTTCCTGAACCTGTCAATGCGAAAATCCCTGCTTGCCCCGCCCACTGGTTTCGCAGTCCGTATGCCGGGATCTTGTTGGGTACGTTCGGCGCAACAAGTGGCTGTCCAATTCCAATCCATTGCGCGCTGTTCGAAAAGGAACCAAAGGAACCACTTTCTGAGTGTCCCAACAGTCTTCCAAAACTATCGGTATTGAAAAAGTTCGATGCATTTCCTGAAGGCTTTCCTACAGATTGTCCCTGAACGTATCCTGATGAAACGATTAGCAAACAAAAAAAACTGATCGGGAAAAAAGAGATGTTTTTCCTTGATGAGATCCAGTTAAGAAAAAATAGTTTGAGAATTTTCATGATTTGATGTTAGTTATCCTACTCGTGGGACGGAGCGCCCCCTGGCTTTTCGGTTCCGCCTCTCCCGTGAAAACTTACTGCACGGGAACAGTTCGTTTTTTCAAGTGGGATCTGCTCCACTTCTTTTTAATCGCCATGCCTATGGCTACGCATCATCCCTGGCTAAAATTCCCCCTTAAATAAATAGGTTGATGATTGGGATATTCACCCCTGTGGGTAGTAGCTGTTTCTTAATGATACCGCTATGCAAGAATAAATAGGAGAGGTTTCGAATCGTACCTCCTATGCGTCACCTTAATGCTCCAATAAGACATAACAATGGCCCGATAGGTCGGCAGGTGCTTTAGGTACGGGAGTAGGCCATGAAAACCTATTTTAAAGTAGTTAGCGAGGCTTTGAATTCTGAGGGAAGTACGCCGGTCACCTTCTTAAATGCGGCAGAGAACTTAGAAGGGTTACTGTATCCAAAAACGTAGGCTACATATTTGATGGAGTGATCGTTAGTTGCCAGCATGTATTGAGCTTGACGCATCTGATATTCGCCATAATACTGATAAAGCGTTTTACTATACCTGGCTTTGAACGCAATTTTTAGCTTGGTTTCAGAAAGTCCCACTTCTCGTGCTAAGGACTTGATGGTGGGGAAGCCTGAGAAAATGGCCTCATGAAGCAGTTGCCGGGCTTTGCTTAGCTTACAATTAGTTCTCTTTAGTAAACTAGCAGCATGCCTGTCACACAAAGGGAGCTTACTGGTAGATGGCTCGCTGAAACGAATAATGAGTTGTAATGCCCTTGCCCTCAGCGCCAATGAGTTTTTTATTTTCTGATTTCCATTATTCACAATGATTTCAATAACGGGCTGATACATCTCCTGAGCGTACCGTTTATCCATGGAAATGCATTGATTTTCTTTTTCTGAATGGAAAAAAGTACGCAACGCTTCGCAGGTATGACGAGGTGCCTCCATGATATTTTTCCGAAACCATTCTTTTTTGAAAAACACGGTGAGTAAAGCGGCTTTTGAGCCCTTCATGTAGAAGACGGAGGTGATGGCACCCGGTTTGAAAAACGTTCCTGTCACATGAGTAGGGAGAACGTTGCGCTGCATCCCAGTAGAAGGATGCGGGTCTGTACGGTCGATGTAAAGCGAAAAACTGTAATAATCATTGGGGAGGGATTCGTCGTAAACCGGGCTAAAACACAAGTCTCTCCGAACATGGTGCATCTCTGAAAAGGTGACCCAGAGGTCGGGTTCTATTTCATGGATATAGCAGGATCGTTCATAGTGATCTGACTTCGTGGTGAAACAATTTTTTTTAGACCGAAAATCATAAAAAGGGTCACTTCCGAAACCATAGCTTTGTAACTCAGGAGCGTTAGCCAGATAGTGCACCATAAAGTATCCCTCCTGATAGGGGAGTGGAGATTTCCAACGTTCGGAAAGCACTTGATTGCCTGTTTTCATAGCGGGTTTGAATAGGTTAATTCATATTTTTTGCTAGTAAAAAATAAAGCATCCGCAATCACCTGTTTATAATCTATAGCTCGCTAAAATTAGTATTTTAAATAAATTACTATATACCTTTTTTAGGTGTTGATAATAAAAAAATGTTAAGCTAATTCGGAACTAATCTGAAGAGTCGTGTTAACGAAAGCAACTACTGCTAAACAGTAAGCATCCGGCATCAGTGGAAATGGTTGAAAATTGAAGGTCTTGAAAGGGCTGGCAGGCAGATCAAAGAGGGGGCGTAGTTCTACTTTACAGAAGTTGAGTTTAATCCAATGGAAGTACCTGGATTTGATGCCAATATTCCCCCTTATTTGAGGCGGACCGTCCCCATCGAACGTCGACCCGACCCAAAGGGAGCAACAAAGAACTGCTCCCGGACTAGGCGTCCCCGCTAGGTAAGGCTTTAGGGAATAAAAAGGCGACCGGCCAGGAGGCGCGCGGCTAGTGGTGATTTCAGGAGTTATTTCCGAATTGAAAAACCTTTTCTCGGAAACCAGTAAAAAATACCCTGAAAGGATATTCTACCTGTCAGGTTTTCGTTTCACCGTATGCAGTTCCGTCGGTGGTTTTTATGATGATTTTGCCTGTAGCTAAGTAGCCTGATTGGACGATCGGTTAGATCAGTTCGCGAACGTCCGTTAGGCATTCATTGAAAATAAAAAAATGTATATTTGATTCATATATAAGCAATTACGTACATCTAGCTAGAGTTTACTTTATGTCTTTTCAGCTATCAGATATTATTCACATTGCAAAAGATGACCTCAAGTTGGTATGTCGTAAACCACTGGATGAAGCATTTCTGGAACTCCTGATCGATCAGGTTCGAAGTGGAGTTGTCGTAAAAGTAGTGACCACAGAAGCACAACGAGGCTTCTTCACAGAAAATCCTTTTCTGTTAAATAAAAGCATCACGTTCGTCAATGAAGGTGGCAGGCTCTACCTGTCGGAAGAAGCGCTTCAGGATCAGGCAATCATTGATTTTAGCGAATGGTACACGTTCGAGGAGACCCTGAAGCGAGAAGCCCCTGAACGTCTGGACCTTCAACTTCAACATTTTACACAATTGATCTCGGGAGCCTCTGCCTTTCTGGAAGAGACCGACGAAGTCATACTTGATGTTAAAGCGAGCAGTCAACACATCAAAAAAGGAGGAGAAGTCACCATTGAGTGGACCACCAGTAAGGCAAATCACGTAATGCTTACAGGTTGTGGAGAGGTGGCTACACAAGGGAAGCAGGTGTTCAGACCCGCGGAAGACACCATTTTTAAAATGTCTGCCAGCGATGAGATGCAGACCAAACGGGAAGCCATTTATGTAAAGGTAGGAGGAGAAGTTAAGGTGTCTTATGAGCTGGCATTTTTGAATAAGCACAGCAGTGAGTTCACCAAATTGAACGTAACTACTGGTCCCACTCACGTTTATGGGTTAGCCCAGGGCAATAAAGTCAGGTTGAGCTGGCAGTCGATCAATTGTGAAACTGTGACGGTTTCTCCCTTTGATCTGAATACAAAAGAAGGCAGTTACGAGTTTACTTCTGAGGAAAACCTGGAGATAAAGCTGGAGGGAATGCGTGGCGATGAAGTCTACACCCAATCGATCAAGTTATTAGTCTTTCCTATTGCGATCCACACACAACATCTGGCGGAAGTTTTACCCGCCATCGTTACCAATGCCGCTGCAACGATCACCTCATCGTTGGTCGGTAAAGTAGCTGCCTACAAAAAAAGCGGCGACCGTCTGCTGGGCCAGCTAAGGTTACAGGAGATGGAAAGGTTTTACGAATTGTTAGAAAAGATTCCTTTTTCGGAAGCGGAAACCGGCCCGGATGTTACTTTTACTCAACTGGAACCACTTCATAAGCTAAAGAAAAAATATACTCGAAAAGAGTTGAGTCAAATGTTGGATTCAATCAGGAAATACGATGACACCGGAAGTTGATAAAGAACATATCGATAAGATCAAGCCGGTGATGCAGTTTTTTCTGTTTTGTTCGGCAGCCAATCAAAACATACTTAAAAAATGTCCGTCTTCTGAGCGGCAGAAGTACGCCGGAGTGGGAGCAACCATCTTCTTTACCGGGTTGCTGGCAGCCTTATCAGGAGGGTTTGCTTTGTATACTATTTTCAACGACATGACTGTAGCTGTTCTTCTGGGCATTTGCTGGGGCGCATTGATTTTTAATCTGGACCGGTTTATTGTTTCTACGGTCAAGAAAAATGAACGAATGGCTAGCCAATGGAAACAAGTAGCACCCAGACTGGTCCTGGCTATCTTTCTTTCCATTGTCATCTCCAAACCACTGGAAATGAAGATTTTTGAACAGGAAATCAACGAAAAGCTGCATTATACCGGAGTAAATAAGTTGGAGCAAGTCGGGAACCTTTACGAAGAGAAAATGGCCAATGTCCGGTTGTCCATCGAGTCATTGAGGGACCGGGAGCAGGAAAGGTTTGATCTGCGGGAGAAATACTACGAAGACTACAAGTGCGAATGCGAAGGCTCCTGTGGCACGGGTCAGAAAGGCATTGGCTCCGAGTGCTTAAGAAAACAAAAGAAATACGAAGCGGCCAATGAGGAGTATCAGTTGCTTAAGGCCGAAACGGCTAAAGAAATAGCGGACCTGCAAGAAGAAATTGCAACCCTTAAGAAAGAGAAAACGACCTATAAAGAGGACCTTAAAGCATCATTTGCCAGTGGGCTCATGGCAAAAATGGGGGCACTGTCTGAATTGCCTCCCGGGCCTTCCTGGGCCATCGTTTTGCTTCTAATTTGCATCGAGGTGGCTCCGATCCTGACCAAACTATTGTCTCCTTATGGCCCGTACGATCACATGCTTAAGACGATGGAGTATGAGTATGAAATCGACGAAATTGCGACCATCAACCTGCGTAATCAGAAGTTGAATAACCAACTGACCTTACTGTCCAGAATTGAAGAAAAGAAGGTGGAGCAACAAGTCAATCAGTCGGACAAAGCGGTCATGTTGGTGGAAGAGGCGTACGAAGAGTTGGTGAAAGAACACCTGTCCGTCTGGTTAGAAAAAGAAAAAAAGGAAATCAGAAGCATGAAGGAAAACTTTTACCCGGAAAACGGATGAGAACGATCCTCTTTATTTCCGTCGCTTTTCTTTCCTTCCTGTCCGGCCGGGGCCAAACCCTCGATTTTGGAAAGGAAGCTAAAAAACTGGAAGAGAAGCTGGCAAAGACGGCAGACTCGGTCGTTTCCTTGCGAAAAGAATTGTCGGCTTTAAGGGATTCATTGCAGGCGGTACGAGTAAAAACGCCCGATGAACTGAAAAAGCAGCTAACGGCTGAGTTGACCAGCCAGTTGGATCAGGCCGTGTCTTATGACACCATTTTGACGACTAGAGACACCATCTACTCAGGAGTAAACGAGATCCAGATATTGCAAGCACAAATCAAGCCTGGGTTTTTGTTCAAAAAGAAGTTTTTCTTTCCTGTGGTACAAGGTGATACCCTTTCCTATACCTTAACCAAACAGCTACCCAATAAAAAAGTAAAATATTGGACCAGGCAGCAAGGAGTAAAAAGTAAAAGGATGGAGTTGTCTGAAAAAAAAGAAGAACAGTTGATCATCACACAGACATCCACAGACCAGTACGGCTTTGCTTTCAAAAGAAAAGGGCTGAAAAAGAATGACGTCAATCTGACCATTAACAGATTAAAAAAATGGACAAAAACGGATCAGTTGACTGACACCACGTTTAAGGCCATTCCTCCTGCTCCTCCGGTCATTGCCTATGATACCACAACGAAGCTGGTCACGGAACAAACTTATTACGTTGGTTCGGTCAGAAACATCAGAGCAAAAGACCGGGTGTTGGTGACCCTGGATTTTAGCGACGACCCTTATCTACAAGCATCAGATGGTTATATGACGTTTTTGATTGGCTTTGGGAAACAATTCGAGTCGGAAATGCAGCGGCTATCAGCTAACTATGCGCTGTTGCCCATAGCCGCTAAGTTTGGAGACCCGCTTACTGCATTCTTTGCCAACGAGTTCAATGGCTTTCCTACTTCCAATCCACGCAAGATCAAATTGCAACTGAAAAGAGGGAGCCAGGTCATACGAAGAAACTTTTATAACACCACCACGGGAACCATTGGCCGGGAACGTACGACCTATACGCTTTCCATTGCGAACCCCAATGAAGTGGCAGGAGAATACGTATACGTAAAGGTGATGGCGATTGACGTAACTCAGAAAATAATCGAATGATGGAGCGGTTTATCAAGATAACAATCCTTTTACTGAGCCTCTCTTTCGTGGGTCACGACCTCGTTGGGCAAAAAGCGCTACAAAAAGCCAACCAATACAAAAGTAAAGTCAGGCGGTACCAAAAACTGTTCAGTTCCAAAAACAGGAAAGTGACGTCAGAGGATAACGTAAGCGATACGATCATTTGGGAAAAAGAGCGTTACATTCCTACCAGGGGGACGCTCAACGACTACCAGGTACTATTTAAATCGCTGCATGGAACGCATCAGAAAGTATTGTTGAAAAATACAGAAAGCCTGGATCACATTGTATGGGACTCCACGACCAACGCCTACTACAACCGGCTGAGTCGTATTTCCTCTCTGAAAGCGTCAAGTGAAGTGTTCGGGTGGCACCCCTACTGGATGAATGATGCGTATGCCGGGTACAACTACAACCTGCTATCGGTAATTTCTTATTATGCCTACGACATCGACGTGGAAAATGGTGGCTATGTAGATCAGGATGCCATCGCCGGGTGGCGTAGTACCCCTATGATTGACTCGGCACATGCCAATGGCGTCAACGTATTGCTGACCGTCACCAACTATGGGGAAGCGGCCAACCGGCAGTTTTTAACCAATCCATCCCTCTGGCAGCCCCTGGTTGACAGCCTCCAGTCGTTACTTGTATTCAGGCAAGGCAATGGCATCGATCTGAACTTTGAGCAGGTGCCTTCTGACCTTAGCGACCAGTACGTGAGCTTTATCAAAAAGCTGCGCACGGACCTGGCAGACTCTATGATGCTGACCGTCCAGGTCTTGCCTTACAACAATGGTGGGGCGTTTGACTTTTCAGCTCTTAACGAATGGGTAGACTATTTCATCATCCAGGGGTACGATTACTCCGAGGTTTCCTGCAACTCGCGCCCTGCTCCAGTGGCCCCCCTCTACGCGATCAATAACCAGTGTCCGTGTATCGCCAATACGTTTGATTACTGCGTTCGAAACGGAATGGACATATCCAAATCCATTTTGGGACTCCCACTTTATGGTACCAAAACGGTCATTAGAGAGAACTCCTATGTTCTGGATGACTACGATTACGAATACCTGACCTACAGCGACATCCTTTCTTCGTATGCTTCTCAATACACTGCTACATATGATCCTTTAAGCGGGAGTGCGTATTTTGTATTGCCCAGGGTAGAGCGTGGCAGGCTGGAGATGATATGGTATGAAGACGAGGTAAGTTTGGATGCAAAATCCAGCTGGGCATTGGAAAACGGGATGAAAGGCATCGCACTCTGGGCGTTGGGATACGACTCGCATCACGCAGCCGTGAGAAACGTGATTGCCAAAAACTTTGGGGAAGAGGCACTTCAGGAAATTGTACCGATCGGGTACGACAATGGGAGCCTCTACCGGCTCGTAGATAGTTTTGTCAAGTATAAAAAACAGATTGGGGTAGGCGTAGCGATCATTCTCTATTTTTTCATCCTGGGCTTATTCTTGTCGCTGCATGACTATCGGGTGAGGGAGGTGTTCTTTAGCAACTTTACCTATCGGATCTTTTATGCAGTCATCATTTTGGTATTGCTTGCCCTATCTACCTTTTTACTCATCGGAGGGTCGGTTTATTTGCTGCCGCTCATTTTGGGGCTTTCTTTTGGGGCATTGATCACGTATTTGGTGACTAAAAGGTACATTACCTATAGAGATAAACTCCCATAGAACCAATTGAAATGAATTTGACAAAACATACATTACACATAAAAGCAATTTTAGCACCTAAACCAGATGGGGACTAAAAGTGTGCTAAGAGCCAAAGTCAGGAGCTAACGCCAGTTTGAATATGAAAGAACAAATAGCCACAGAAGTCATGTTTTTCTTTATAGCGATTATTGTCGCCATACCGGTCGCTTTTCTGTACCTCTACCTGATCGATTTCGAGCCGGCATTTGAGGGGTTAAGCAAAGACGAAAAAGTACTGGAAATGGACCTTTTTTTGATTGGCGGACTGCTGGGATTTATCGGCCTTTACCTGGTACGTTTTACCATATGGGGAGTGAAAAAAGTATTAACCGGAGACTAATTCATTCATTATGATTCAAAACGTACTACCCGTTGTGGCTAAGGAGCTAAATGATTATTTGAAATCCAGGTTCAATTCGCTGGAGGATAAAGTAGTCATGAGCAACATCATGGATCAGTCAGGAAGCCTAGCCATTGAAGGGAACAACAAGGTGGTTTTTAGCCTGATCAATATCACAGAAGAAACCACATTGAAAGCAGGTTCCAGCGAACAAATGATGGGCGGCTCCTATGCCCAGTTCAGCCCCTCAGTCCACGTAAACCTGACCGTGTTGCTAAGTACGCAGTTCAATCCCAAGAACTATACCGAGGCGTTGCGGTATGTGAGTGGCGTGATCTATTTCTTTCAGTCCAAGCCGTTGTTTACCTACGAAAACACGCCCGGATTAGACCCAAACATCAACAAGTTGCACTTCGATTTGCAATCCATGTCCACCCATGACCTGATGAGCCTCTTTTCATTGATGGGTGCTAAGTACACACCTTCTGTTATTTACAGGGTGAAAATGCTTACGTTCAATCAGGAAACCATCGTGGATACCTTGCCTGCTATTTCCGAAACCGACGTGGAGGGAGGTGGCTGATGTTCACGACTTTACCATCCTTCATCTGAAAAGTCTTCGAGACCGGTCCAGCTTACGGATGATAGCTGGACCTTAGCCTCAAGCTGCATCATTATCGCGTCAATTTAGTATCTTTTGTGAATGAGCACTATTCCTACTTTGTCATATTAAAAAAATCATTGATTTACCCCGACCGAACATCGGCCCGGCCTACGTGGCCCGACCTAAAGGGAGCTAAATTGATTTTTTTTGCCTTTCCCCCTTTAGGGGTGCCCGACTAGGGATTTGGGTAAGAAAGGCAAACATGACAAAGTAGTACTATCGGAACACATATTACTGTAGATCCTGAAATTCAAAACGGCCAGCCTGTGTTCTCCGGAACACGTGTGCCAGTTCAATCACTTTTCTGGCATTTGGAAAAAGGCATTACAATAGAGGATTTCCCAAGCGTGACAAAAGAACAAGCGATAGGTGTACTTGAAATTGCCAACAAAATCGTAAACTCAGCGCAGGTAGATCAAATCTATGAAGCTGTTAACTGACAAAAATTTACCGAAAAAGCTCAAACTAGATAAATTATTTTCTTTCGAGTTTAGCAAAACCTACCGTCTTTCGATAAACATCGGGCGATACGCCTACTTTCTTTTTGAATAGACGACTGAAATAAAACTCGTCCTGGTAACCAAGTTCGGCACTTACCCTCTTTACTGATTTAGATGTCAAATAAAGCTCTCTCTTTGCCTCCACTAAAATGCGGCTTACAATCAAATCAGTAAGTGTTTGATTGAGGTACTTCTTTGAGATCTTGGCTAATGTCTTTGGGCTCACACTGAGCAAATCAGCATAGTCCTGGGGAGCATGAACTTCACAGAATTTAGCTTCTATCAGGTCAACGAGGTTCTGCATCACTTCAGACTGATGGCCGGGCGGTTTGAAAGGATTGTGTTCATCAAATTGTTTTTTTTGTCTCACTGCTTCGATCAAAAATATCTTTAGATAAGCGACCAGTACTTCATGCTGTGCAATGCTCTCTTTCTCCATTTCCCGTGACAGTTGATCAATCAGACTATTAAAGGTCTCTATTTGATCGATCTTAAAGTAAGGAGGTTGATCAAAATTGTGAAAAAGTACGCCTTCTGTTTCAACTTCATTTTGATGGCGGTAAGTACAGAAAAAATCAGGATGGAAATTCAGTAAGATTCCCGAACAATTGTTTTGGGAGGTGATCATATGGGGCTGATAAGGAGCAAGACAAATCATGTAGCTTCCATCAAGCTCGTGTTCTGAAACATCCACCAAAAGCTTAATGTTGCACGTATTCAAAATAATCAGTGAGTAGTAGTTTTTTCTCTGGACATGATCGAATTGAGACAGGTTGTCGAATTGATCCAGTCGAAATTCCAATTCACCATTTTGTTTATCAATAATGATTTGTGCCATTTTCTATGTCATTTTCCGTTGAAAGAAAGCAAAAGAAAGGGAGTGTATTCGCTCCCCTTCCAATGTAACCATTTATTTTGAAGTCAAAATATCTATCATCTGAATAGCTTGTGTATCAAAGCCTTCTAAAATTACCGGTGCATTTTCCACCAGCGCAGCTGCTACTTTTCCATTTAGGTGAGCATCCCTTCCTGATTCTTCCGAAAACGTGTCAAATATGGCATAGGTATCGCTGTTGATTTGTATAGCATACCATGATAGGGTTTTAGGTTCGTCGTTTACGAGCTTTTTACCTGAGAGAAGGAAGTTTTCCACCTCTGAAGTTTTACCCTCCTTTGCTTTCATGATAACTAGTAACCCTTTGTTTTCGTCTCCTTTAGAGAGCTTGGTTGCCAGTAAGTCAACAGGCTGGATGCTGACACTAACCTCAAAATCAACTAATAAATCATCCGCATTGGCCAAAAGCGCCTTGGCTACCTCTCCTTCTAAATGTGCTTGTCTTCCTTCATCCTTACTGAAGGTGTCAAATATTCCGAATGTGTTATCGCCTATCTGAAATGCGTACCATGATTGAGTATCGGGCTCATCTTTAACTAGAGGAAGCCCTCCTAGTAAAAAATCTATGACGGCCTGTTCTTTACCCGGCTTTGCTTTCATTGTTACCAACAGACCAATTAATTCCCTTGTAGTGTTTTCCATTTTGTTTTTGTTTGGGTACGAAAAAGTTTGAGTTGAAAACCCTAAAAGTGAGACTAAGATTATCACTGTTAGAATCTTGCTTTGTATCATTTTCTTAAATTTTGTTACACTGCAATATTCAGGAATATCGAAAGCTCTTAGAATGGATTTTTGGAACGAAGGCATGGACAATTTTCCCTTATCTAAATAGGAGCTGCTGAGAAACGTTTTTTATTCAAAAAATCCTCTTCTTTTCACCTGATCGTAGTTATTAATGAATTTGTTTCTCAAATGGTGAAAGGTTTTTTCGTAAGTAATTGAATTTCCTGTGTACTTAAAAATCTCGAAATCGAGATTTTTACACTAGCCTCAGGAACACCATCTATTGCGTTGGTCTCAGATCGAAGTATAAGCATACATCTTCCCTCGGCCGCCTTATATCTGGCCCTCCTGAGACGCCCAGTCCGGGACTTTCTCAGCTGCCCCTAAATAGTCTCATAACAATGTGTATTGTATATAACCTACCTGCGGGATGACAACGAACCATGTAGGGAGGTTATGTC
>JBCCXH010000065.1:0-16061 GCA_039192005.1 Bacteroidota bacterium | reverse complement strand
GGGTAACTGGGCAAAAAAAAGCTCCTGATGCCTCGAAGGACACCAGAAGCACTGACTCGGACACGAATGTAATTAGGAATAAAATCTGTCGATGGCGCGCAATATCCGTTTGACTCTCCTGATTCGAAGCTGCTTTAAGTACTCATAGCTTCTATCCAGAAATAGTTGGACTTGAGCGTTATCTTTATATTGCTTTCTGGCTCGATAAAGGTCCAACGCAACCTGTAAATCTTCCGGGGTAAAGTCTACTCCGGTATATTGTTGTAAGAGTTGTAGGTACATGAACCCATGCTCTTCCGTAGGCTCAATCATGGTGCCTTCACCAAAGTCGTTCCAGGTTGCGATTTGAATGAAATCGGCGACCTCATGGTGCGTATAGGTCAATGTTTCTACAAAAGTATCTCCCCCGTTGTCTTCGATCACCCATTCATTGATCCCTTCGGACCACCCACCGTCTACGTAAAAACTTTTAAAGCCCGGATAGACACTTCCCACCGTGATCTCATTATTTTCAGGGTAATAATTGTAATAGTAATCATGTGCTGCCAGGTGATCAGGTGCAATCCACAAGAACTCGCCGGCTGCATTTTCTCCTACTAAATGCTGTGCTGCCCACAGCGTAAGAAAGTCCGGTCGGTTTTCCTGAGGGAGGACATTAAATATTTGATCCCATTCGGATGAAGTGGTTAAATAATGAGGACCAAATACGAACAGCAGGTTGTTATCATTGTGTTTCATGTAGCGGGGACTCGAAAAATACACCTCGTTGATGTATTCGAAATCATCTTGCGCGGCAGCTATCGCTGTTGGCGCCAATCCTTGCTGGGCAGCATGAACCGCCACACGGTCCTCGTACATGATTGAAAAGTCCAGGCCCAGGTCTTCCATGGTCCAGATAAACGACTCGGTTGCATCTTTTATCAAGCCATAGTCGTACTGATCTCTTGATCCATACCAGTCAAAAATCACTCCGTCTACTCCTGCCATTTTCATCATAAGGAAGTGGTATTCGTGCAGATCAGGATCATTAGACGAATAGGGGCCAATGATGGGATAGTAATAAGAGGCAATTTGTCTTTGACCATTTTCATCAATAATCTCAGGATCCTGATTGGTCATGGTCCAGTGCTGTCCCCAGTACCCGTCGTAATCTTTACTTTGAAACCAGGGCATGTAATGAACATATACCGGTTTAGGGTTTTCCTTTGGCACATCCATTCCTGAAATGTTTACTACCCTACCTCCGGTAGTCTCTAGTAAATCGATCTCTTCGTTCAATACCTCTAGCAGCTCTTCATCCGTATACGTGGTATCAGTGACCGTCTGTACCGTTTCAATAGGTGTTTCAACAACAGACAAGTCTGGTTCCTCGCAGCTGTAAATAAAAGCTGCGGTCATGAGTAAGATGCCAATCTTGGTTAAAAGATCAGGCAGATTATTTGGCGAATAGAGTAAAACATTCATTTTGCGTGTGGTTTAAAGGTTATTTTTTTGTTTAGGACGTGATTGTATTAAAGTGGGCCGTTTACACGACCCGCCATAGTTCTTCTTCGTACCGCGCTTTGCGGTCTGCCATCATCATTCTTAAAGGTTCGGCTTTCAAATGCAACCTGGCATCCATGCCGGGAAAATCTTCAGCTTCTATATCTACTCCTTGAGCAGACACGTATGCTTCAATGTTTTGTACTTCGAAATCTTCACAGAATTCGTCATGAGTCTCCCAAAGAAGTTGTTCGAGATACCCTCCAAACTCTGCTTCAAGCTCATTTCGGCATTCTTCGTAAGCTTCCATAAGCAAGGGGTCTGTTTCTGCGGTATCGAGATGGCTTTTCACAAGGGAAAGCTTTTCTACTAGTTTGTTCAATTTCTTTATGTCCATGACGTTGTCGTTTCGTTTTCAAATCATATGAATACAAACTTCACAAAAGATAATGTTCGATTTGAGTGGTTATCACCGAAAAACCATTTTTACTTAAAACCCCTACTCCCGTGCGTAATTCACACAGATCCAGCTTAGAACAAAAGAATTTGAGGCATTAGCCCACTGCTTTCTTGGGCAGAGAGTTTTTTTACATTACATTGTATGTAAAGATTTCAATCATTGCAGACGAAATCATGATCGCCTACTTACGAACCCTACTGCTTAATCTACCGGTCTGTTTATTTCTAGGCTCAAGTGTTGGCTTATGCCAGGACATGAATAGTGGGTTTAAAATGCTGGAAAACGGAGAGTTTGGTGAAGCCAGGTCCTTTTTTGAGAAAGTACTGGCTGACTTTCCACAAAATAAAACAGCCCGGCTTTGTCACGGACGCGCGGTAGGCTTGTCGGGTGATCCTGAGCGAGCCATTAAAACGTTTACCACGCTACTCAACGAATACCCCGGAGATACTGAAGTACGCCTCAACCTTGCGGAGTCTTACCTTTGGCAAAAGACTCCTACCCAGGCCATTCCTGTTTACACTTCGCTAATCAGTGAGGATCCTACACAGTTTGGTGCCGTCCTGGGCATTGCCAATAGCTATTCCATGGACTTACAATATTACAAGGCATACCAGTACATTAACAAGGCACTTGAATTGCAACCGGACAACGGGCAGGCGAGACTATCTGCGAAGTTCATCCGCTTAGGGTTTGCCAACAAGCTGGCCTCACAGGATCACCTGTACGACAGCGCCTTTCAGCTTTTAGAAGAAAACCTTACCATCGATCCCAATGATCAGGAGTCACTAGCCTTACAGGCTAATATTTACATCATCTCTAAAGACTATGCATTGGCAGACGCTACCTATCAACAAATGCAAGATCCAATCACCTCACTCAAAGGGCAATCCGTAGCGCTCCATTTACTTGAAGAAGACGAGTTGGCATTGGAAAAAGCAACGGAAGCACTGGAACTTACTAAAACGTCTGATGAATATGCCGAACGGAGCATGGAAGCAGGGCAACATTATGTATCTGCCTTGCTTTGGAACAGTCGGTTGAAAGACGCAGGCCAGTTTCAAGACTCGTTGTATCGTGCCAATCAGGACCCGGAGCTCATTGCCACACAGGCAGAAGTAGCCATGTATGAGGGGGATTTCGTGAAGGGAATAGACCGGTACAACGCCTACCTGGAGTTCAAACCCCGGTCGTTCAATGGAAACCTGGGCAAGGCCAACGCCATGCATGCACTCGGAATGGACAAAAGCGCCTATAATATGGCGTTCAAATCCAAAGTGCTTTTCCCGGGACAGCTGGATGTACTCAATTTTATCGGCAACCTCAATTTAGCACATAGCCCCAGAGTATCGGGTGAGTATTTGTATGGTCGTGCAAGTGATGAAAGTATCGTTACCGGCTGGACTACCAGTGGCTCATTGAGCATTGATCCACTTTTTAATGTCAGCTTTTCATATGGAGAAAAGGAATTTACCCCTCCCACCGAGGGAACGGTTTCTACCAGTGAGACATTTGCCATTGATTTGAAACGTCAAATCAACAAAAGGTTAAAGCTAAATACACACTATGGAGCGGTCAGAATAGTGATCCCGGACAGTGCCACCAGTGAGTTCAGGTCAGATGTGGACATCGATGTGGATATCTGGATAAGTAAATCTCAAAAGATGAATGTGGGATATCAAACAGAAATTCAGGATTTCAATGCAGCACTGATCAATCAAAACTTAAAAACCCAGAGCATCGTCGTCAAGAACATCATGTTTTGGAAAAACAGCAACATCGGCTGGTACTCAGAACTTTACAGAACTTATTTTTCAGACGGAAATAATCGAAACCTGCTCTTTACTTCCCTTTACAGAAGCATCCCCTCACGACCTGCCTTGAAATTTGGCACCAACCTTTTATTAATGAATTTCAAAGAGAGTAAACCTATCAACTACTACTCCCCCTTATCATTTGTGAAAATTGAGGCTTTTGCCGGGTTGGAATATAAAGGTAAACGGGCGCCTGTCTCTGTCCTGGCAGACCTCGCCGGAGGGGTTCAGTTTGTCGATGGGCTCACACAAGGTAACTGGAGGACACAGGTGGTCATCTCTCGAAACGCCGGGCCTTTTGAAATACAGCTCAAAGGTTTATATACCACCATCTCTGAAACTCAGGCCGCCGGATTTTCTTATACCGAGTTTAGAGGTGGCATCGTCTGGACCTTGAGTAAAAAGCCTGTTTTCTTTAAAAAAATCTCGAAATAACAGCGAAAAAAGCCTTTACCTACCGGCTTACGTAATTCACGCATCTTTCCAATTTACCAATTACACGCTCATTTCCGAGCCCCTGAAACCCAATTTTTGCTTATATGAAATCAGAAAAGCCTACCGCTTGACCTGATATTCAAACAACTGAACGATAGAATCAGCAAATGAAAACAGGATTTGAATTACTTAGAAACATGAAAAATTGTACGCCAAATAAGTCGTTAATAATTGGGCTCGCATTATTCGCATTTTGCGCATTGATCACGAAAGGTCAGACCTTTACTTGTGATTCCAGCCTTTATCAAGTAGTAAATGGTCAGGATCTAAAAGTATTGGATCCTTCAACTGGTGTTTACCAGACAATAGGCAGCTCCTCAATTACTTACAATGGAGCAGGCTTTAATTATGAAGATGGGTACCTGTACGGAATCGGTAGCGGAACGGTATTGGTTCGTATAGATAATACTGGGGAAGCCACCAACCTTGGAGCCATCTCCGGTTTTTCGGCGATTTCGTTCTCAGGAGATCTGGACACGCTGGGCAACTGGTATTCTTTTAGGTTAGCCGGTAGCAACTGGATCATGAATACGATAGACGTTAGTGCCGCGCCTCCAGTTGCTGTCGAGCAAAGTGTGACCGTGCTTTCAGGTGCGGCAACGGCGAGAAACACCAACGACATTGCCTACAATTCAGTTTCTAATAAGTTTTATGGAATGCACGCGGGCATCATGGTCGAATACGATCCTTTCAACCGAACAGTAAAAGGCATTGCGGATTACTCCGCGACCGTTGACGGTGGTGGATACGGAGCAGTTTGGTCGGATGTCAATGGCAATACCTACTTTTTCAATAATGGTACCGGAAACATCTACCGCGCTTCTTTTGACGGGGCCGGAAACATTTTATCTTTCGCATTTGTCGCTACGTCAGCTCCCAACGGAAGTAACGATGGGATGAGCTGTCCTTTGGCTGCGCCACCGGTATTTCCGGAAGTTTGTGGTAACGGCATTGATGATGACGGTGACGGCCTGATCGACTGTGACGATCCCGATTGTACCGCAACAGAGACCTGTGGGGTCAGTGGTGTGATCCAAAGCTCTGCTTCTGCCTGTGAGTCCAGCATCTCTACGTACCACACGTTTTTCACCAATAACTCGACCATCAGCAATACCATTACCGTTACCGAAGTACTTCCTACCGGGTTTGTCTTTTTACAAGATACCATCGAGTTTGATGCGGGTGGTTCCAACGCCGGCACGTACCAGCCGGTAGACGGAGACGAAGGAACGATACAGTGGGGGCCGTTGACATTAGAAGGTGGCGAAACCGTACGGATCTCTTACGACGTTTCTTTTAATGAAAATGTGGTAGCCGGAACAAATACCAACAACGTAACTGTTGCGCTGACAACAGCCAGCACGAACTTTTTCCCGTCTACGCTATCAAGTAACATCAACGTAGCTGCCGTATGTCCCGAACCAAATACCTACACATGCGAACCGGCTTTTTATCAGGTTTACAAAAAGAGGGGAAAAAATCAGCCCAATATGTATGGAAAACTGAACCCGGAGACAGGTGATTATGATCCTATTGCAGTGGCTTCCGATTACGCCAACGGATTGGGCTACGACATCAATACCGGGTTGGTTTACGGAGCTTCCGGAAAGAAATTTATTCAGTTGGATGAAGACGGAATCGTCATTGATATGGGCATCACTTTTAGTAAAAAGGTATACCGTGGAGACATCAACTCATCCAGCAAATGGTACGGCGTAGCAGGCAGCGACATGATCATCATTGATGTCAATGGCGCTCCATTTGTAGAAGCGACTTATTCGGGACAGGGTCTTCCCGGGTGGGACATCGCCTACAACACGGACGGCCACTTTTATTCAGTGCACGGCACCACGCTTTACCAGTATAACACAACAACCAATACCAAATCTACCCTTGGTACAATCACAGGAACCGCGCTGCCCACAAGTGGAGGATACGGCGCACAATGGACCGGCTCTGATGGGAAATTATACATTTCTCATAACAGCAGCGGTAGCATCATCCAGGTGGATGTTGTAACATTGGAAGCAAGAGTCGTATCCTCCTCCATTGACGGATTAAGTAAAAATGATGGTTTCTCTTGTCCTACGGAGATTCCTGCAGTATTCGAATTTGATCGCAGCGACAACAGCCGGTTGCCTCAAAGCAGAATCCTGGCTTACTATCAGGACCTGAGCAACGACGGAGTGCCGGATTACAGCACGGTTTGGATTGGAAACACGGTAACCTTTGATACCACTGACCCACAAAACGCCAATGCTGACGGTGACCTGGACGATGGATTTACACTCGCGACGGAAATAGATAACGGTGAGCTGGCAACGGTCATTGAACTAAACTCCAACCAAAACGTGTGGTCCTACCACCTCATCGGGATTGATTGGGACGATGACGGCTCATTTGATGAAATCATTAGCGATTCTACTTATTTAACAGGAGCACAGACATTGGTTGGGTCCATCACGGTTCCTAATGGCTTCACAGAGGGAGACATCAACGTTCGAGTTCTGATTTCAGAAGAACGGTTAACAAATGCCAGTATCTCAGGAGACATCCTTGGCATGGGTGAAGTAGAAGATTACCGTTACCTGATCACTTCGCCTTGCGTGGGTGATGGATGTGAAATAGATGGTGGTGGCGATGGCGGCTTGGAAAGTAACGGTAGCCTGGCAGCTGCTATCTCTAAGCGTACATACGACCGGGCAAGAGATAACTACAAGGGCAATTTAAGGGTGCATCAAACCACGCTTCAAAGCTTCCGAAGGGCAAGAACTACCAGCAGCAATCTGGACGGGTACTTTCCATCCACGGGAGTAAACGGAACGGAAGAAGTAACGGTATCCAGCCCTACTGACCTGGTTGGGATGACCAATGCAACCGATGTGTTTGCTTTGGACTACTATCAAACCAACCGTAGAGTAGCCGCTTCATTATTGCTTACCACACAAGGTGAAGTATACAATCACTCGAAAAACGTATGCGACCGACTCAATGGAAAATCCATCGAAGAAGCAAAATTGATGAACCTGGACGGCGTTCGGGTGATCTATACCAAAATCAGAAACGAATCCGGCGCAGTAGAATACACGGCCTGGTTTGCTGCAAAAGACAGCGGATCGGAATACGAAGTGTTCAGCCTGTGGTCAGTGGACGATTATCCCGGTGGCGATTACCTCAACTTCCAGGCATGGGGATCTTCTCCTTCTCAGGTCTTCCACATCCTGAAGCATTCCCTTGATCAGCTGAAAGGACAGAAATCGGTAACGGTAGATCCGTCCATCCAACAGCTACCGGAGGTCATGGTAAAGACCGGATACTACGAAAACGGAAAACTCAACCTTTCCATCCTCAACAGAGGAGGTGCTTCTGCGGTGCAGATACGAACCAGCATTAGAAAGACAGAGATTTCTTCTTACGAGGAGCAGGATTTCTATACAGACCTGACAGGTGAGGCGTCTCAGGACATCGTCCTGACTACCGGCCATTTATTTGACGCAGGCATCTCACTTCAGGTTGAAGAAGCGTCTTCCATCGATGCGCTTTACCTGGCTGACGGCGCATGGGGTACGGATTTCAACACGTCGTTCTCACAGGTCCCCTACTTTGCGATCAATGAAGTGAACACAGAGACGCAACCCGGAGCCTACCAGGTAGAAAGAGGGTTTACCCTGAATGGCACAAGTAGCGATGTGATCAACGTGTTTCGTAACATCAAGGCAGGATTGAAGACGCTCTCATTGGCACCTTACCGAACGCTGGGTTTTGATATCTCCAGTACACATCCCATTGAGGTCGTGTTGGTGGAAAAAGGATTGGCGGCCTGGGAAGACCGACTACACTTAACCATTCCGGCGCGGAATACCGAAGAGCGCGTGGTGCTCAACCTGGATGATTTCAATGGGGTACAGCAAACTGCTGACATGGAAATCCAAACCATTGTATTCTCTTACTTAAACCATTCAGGGCAAAGTGAGAGCATCTCGCTCAGCATAGACAATGTGAGCTTTGGTGATGAACCATCCCTGGTTTCCGGTATTGCCTCTGAAATGGATGTGGACTTCAGCATCTACCCAAATCCTGCCAGCGAAGGAGTGGACATCAACCTGGAGGTCACCAAAAAGCAAGGATATGAAATCCGTCTACTGGATACTTCCGGACGGGTAAAACAAGCTCAGAAAGGCACGTTACAGACGGGCAGCAACAGTGTCCGTTTCGACTTAAATGAAACTTCTTTCGGGATTTACATCATACAAGTAATCCTCGATGATAAAGAAGCTTCTCAAAAAGTGATTATTAGATAGTTGGTTTTTTCATAATTAAGTGGTGTAAAGCCGGGCCTCAAAAGGGTCTGGCTTTTTTTATCCTACCAACGAATCGCTTATACACTAATATGACTTTTCTCGCTATTGATTAGTCTCATAACCAAAAACCTGAAAAATGCTTGTTGGTGGAAAACGCTAACAACCGTAAAAAACCGGACATCAGTGTAGCGTAAAATGCATTTCATACATTGCCATATGCCTTCATTCTATTCTGAAACCAATAGCGCTTCTTGAAAGGTCATAGATAATAAACTTTTGATTGTCGCTGATAAACTCGTGTAAATTTCCTCTGCTCAGAGACAAAAAAACCAAATCGTCTTCATGAATCATGTCATCGAGGATGCCTTCAAAAAAGCATGCATCCACCGTAAGCTTACCCGTGTCTTCAACAAAGAAATACCTGATTTCCCGCTGACCCCATGGTTGATCTACTTCCCTTATGTTGTAACAGGGGTTGGATACTTTATTTTCTACCGGAGACTTGACGAGCATCAGCATTAACTTACCATCATGCGATTCGACATTCCAGTTAAGTTCTACCCTATCTTTTCGGGGGTTTAAAATCGGAGGATATACTTCATTAGGTTGAATCCATTCACCATTTAACCTGAATTCAACTTCGATGGGTGGAGGGATGTAGCTATTTTCTTTTGCAAAGAGGACGTTGTTTTTTGCAAAAAACTCAACCTTCACGTTTTTGCCGTAGTAGCCTTCTCCTCCTTTGGAATAATGATAGGTTGTTTTTTGTCGTTTTGCTATTTCCTCAGGAGCATACGCTACACCGTTGACCTTCCAATAAAAATTTTCATCCTCTAGTAATTCCTGGTTTTTATACCCATAAAATATGACATCATGATAACCGGACACTCCTGCTCCCTTTACAAAACCTATTTTAAACTCCGCATCACTTTCAAATGTAAAATCATCTATCATCCAGGCTCCACTCATTTTAGGGTCCAGTTCCCTTTCGATTAGGTAAGACTTTTTCGTTTCTTTTTTGCAAGCAAGCAGCATAAAAAGTAGTACCAAATGATGCATGAGTTTAGTTTTTGTCATCTCTATATGCCGTAAAAAAATAACGAAATCGGGTATTTTCTTTCTATGAAAATACGTCAAAGCTATTCATTCAACTCTCCAGGCTGAGCCAAAAAATTCGTCCTTCTTCGATGTGATCGATCCATTGTTACTTACCTCTTAGCATAAACTGAACGTAACCAACTTAAACAGCACAAACGTAAGATTGGCTATGGGAACATCCATGATGCCACAAGTCATAAAGGAGAGGAAAAAGTGACACGGAAAAAGAAAAAAACCATCTCCATCAACTGGAAATGGTTTTTTTAATCATTGAGAAAAACTTTCCGCCTAATATATCGTAATATTGCAATATGGGAATAACAAAAACAGATCTTTTTACGGAAAAACAAAACGAGTTGGCCCTCTTTGCCAAAGCGTTTGCTCATCCGGCACGCATTGCTATTCTCGAACACCTCTTGAAATCCAAACAGTGCATCAACAGTGACCTGGTAAAAGAATTGGGACTGGCACAAGCGACGATCTCCCAACATTTAAAAGAACTGAAAAATATCGGACTCATTAAAGGCTCCATTGATGGAACGTCCATGTGCTACTGCATCGATTCGGTAAAATGGAACGAGGTAGAAAATCAGCTGATTGATTTTTTAGGAGCCTACAAACGAGGAGGAAGAGTCTGTTAGCTTTTTTTGAATACATACATCGTAAAATTGCAATAAACCAATAATAAATAGTTATATGAACACAAAAACAATATTTCCAAGAACGCATATCTCATTGAATGTGAAGTCCATTGATGAGACGGTCGAGTTTTACAACAAGTTTTTCAACACCACTCCTGCAAAAGTGGAAGAAGGCTATACCAAATACGAACTGGATCATCCTGCACTTACGATCTCATTTATTGAGAAAACGTCAGGGATACAGTCCTCTTTCGGTCACCTGGGCATTCAGGTGAAAACAAAAGAAGAGTTAAATGATAAACTGAATTTGGCACGAGGTCAAAAAATCGTACAACTGGAAGAAGTCGAAACGGCCTGTTGCTATGCCATTCAGGATAAGTTTTGGGTAACCGATCCGGATGGATACGAATGGGAAGTCTATCATTTTATCGCAGATGATGAAAAAATGGGAGGTAGGCAAGACGCCGAAGGCGAGGCATGTTGTTCTCTGGAAGCAAAAGAAGCAGGTGCTTGTTGTTAATTCCAATCCGTATTATCACAGACATCCGATGTTTCAGAAACATCGGATGTCTTGATTTAAAGTCCTGTTATCAGACGCATGTTTTTTCTATGAAAAAAACCAGGAAACTCTTTCCGTACGATGTCAAAAACCATTTGAAACCCTTCAAATTTCAGCCACCAGATTATCGACTGTTGTTGAATAAACAGACTCAATCAATAGCGGTTTTCAAATCGCAAAAAATCAAGTTCTGCTGCCTGAAATAATGGAATAATCATGTATTTATGGTAAAAATGGTCCTTTTTATGATAAAAATGACAAAAACAAACTTACGTTATTTATTAAAATAATTAGGTTCACCATGCATATTCAATTAACCCAATTACCATAAAGCAATGAGAAGTAACGATTTCAAATTGACAACAAGAACGTTATTAGTAATTTTATATTCCCATTTTTCAATCAACAAACAGTAACATGTATCTAAACATTTGGTTACTGTGGCATTAAATAACCTTCAAGACATTTAAACGGAACGATTTTCCGTACCCGTATTCCACAAAAGATTCTGCACGTTCAGGCTCGTATTATTTTGAGGTAGTAGAACGCCCTGAATGTGACAGCTTAATTAACCATTTAAATTTTAAAGTAATGTTTTTAAACATAAGAGTAAGAGCGAAGTATTTAGTATTAACCCTATTGGGTTTAACGTTTTTTCCTGCCAGGATGAAGGGGTTCAACCGGTAGATGAAGTTTCATCCTTAGAAGAGAAGGCTGAAGACGTAGAAATTAATAAAGTAGAAACGCTGGAAAATTTACCACAGATCAGATCGATTTCGGTAAATAATACCAATACCAGTACCATAGTAGTGGTATTTCATAAAAGTTGGCAATTCAAAGGAGATTACAGGGCTGTCCGAATCGATAGAGATAGAAATTCTACAGACCCATTCAGGCTTTCCTGGACAGCTACTTGCATTTCTTTATCTCCGAATACGATTTTACAACGTAGGAGATTTAAGTCTGACCCATGGGAAACTATTCTCAATAGAAAGGGTAAGGGCCATTATTACAACAGTGAAGAGATCGGTGATAACAAAGCTTTTAGAACAATATATGAATATCGGATTATCAGATACGACAGGAAGAATAGGTTCGCTGGATATGTGTGGTCAAAGAACGACAACTTCGTTCCTATTTGGAACCATGTAAATTTTCATGAGAAAAATTTAGATCCATTTTTTGGAGATAACGTAAGTCACTTCAGCCCTGCCACCAAATCAATGTGGAAAACAGCGGTATTCGGAAAGGATTCTGATCATGGCAACATTAAGACCCATGGATTGGTAGCACGACCGACGAACACTAATAAAAGAGCTCATTATCATAATAAATTCAAAGGGATGATATCCAGTGTAAGATTAAGTAGTCATGGCACCCCTAATGGAGGCTGGGATGATTACTTTCAATTCGAAAAAGATCCGCTTTATGATACGTTTGTAAAAAATAATCATCTCTTAGGTAAGATTATATGCTGGGGTGGCATTCTTGCGGATGTACTTAGTGGAGGTTTTCTAGGAGTTCCCTTTGTTGGGGCACTTGCGACATGCGCAGGTATACAACTAGCCCCGACTCCCTGATTATTTGATAAATAAACGATGATACCTCAGACTTAATTAAATAGATCATGTAGCATGGCCTGAATACGGACCATGCTACATTGTTTAACGATGAGTGATTGGTCCCTCATGATCAATGCTATTTTTTCGATTTTGTCAATAAAGTTTGGCAAAAGAAGGTATTGTATCCCACCTTTCCTGAGAACTAAGTTGTTACGAACACTTAGTTATCATAAACATCGGATGTCTTGATTGAAAGTACGAACTTTTCGATGCTTAACATTTCTTAATACAAAAACAATGACCTTCCTTGCTGCCATGCCCTTACAGAAAACCATTTTTGCTTTCTTAAAATTTAATCTCAACATACTTACATGAAATAAGCATAAACATTCGAGGGCGAACGTATACCTACCCTGCCTTTGCCGTAGGCAGGCGCGGATGACCGGGTCGCCGGGCGATGTTTTAAGCGACCTGCCTGCGGAAGGCAGGTTCCATGTGTGCTTATAAAAAACAAGAAACATATACATGAATACAGCTGATTTTTATCCAAACCTGGGTCGGTACATTGAAAACTTACCCGTCCACACGATAGGTGCTTCCAGAAAGACATTGTTGGAAGAAATGGCTTCTTACCTGAACACTGCTGATGCTCCGAAGCTGAACTTCATTTGCACCCACAACTCCCGAAGGAGTCATCTATCCCAGATCTGGGCACAAGTCGCGGCTCATTCATATGGTGTTTCGGTCACTACTTTCTCAGGAGGTACCGAGGCGACCGCTTTTAACCCCAACGCAGTCGCGGCATTGGATCGAGCGGGATTTCAAATCACCAACCCGGGAGGAGACAACCCGAAGTACGAGGTGACGTTTGGTGAAGAGATCGATCCTATGGTTAACTATTCCAAGAAATTTGACGAAGCACCTAACCCAACAAAGGACTTTGCCGCTATTATGACGTGTTCGGAAGCTGACGCAGAGTGCCCCGTCGTGTTCGGTGCCTCGAAACGAATCAAACTCTTCTACGAAGACCCTAAAGTTGCCGATGGTACTCCCGAGGAAGGTGCCACATACGATGAGCGATGCAAACAAATTGCAACGGAAATGTTTTATCTGTTTTCGTTGGTAAACAAAAAATGAGTAGCCTGTAAACTAATCCGTCAAACCACCATCTCACGAGTTAATTGATAAGGAAACAACACGAATGCATTCCTCGGTAAACAATTAAATTTACATCATGACAAAAAGGTTGATTCGGTTTGATTGGGCAATAAAAAGAATTCTACGGGACAAGGAAAACTTTGATATTCTTGAGGGATTCCTTTCTGAGTTACTTGACCAAACAATCACTATCGAACAAATCCTTGAAAGTGAATCAAATCAGGAGACCGATAGTGACAGGCATAATCGAGTAGACATCCTAGTAAAAAATCAACTCAATGAGTTCGTAATTATTGAAGTTCAAAATAGTAAGGAATACGATTACTTTCATAGAATGCTTTTCGGAACTTCGAAGGTAATAACCCAATACATCAAACAAGGAGATCCATATGCGAGTGTGAAAAAGGTAATTTCGATCACAATCGCTTACTTCGACTTAGGGCAAGGAAAAGATTACATCTATCATGGAACAAACGGCTTTGTAGGAATACACTTTAACGATGAGCTTGAACTAGCGGATAAGCAGAAAGATCTGTATAATAAGAATCAAGTTCAAGACATTTTCCCAGAATACTGGATTATTAAAGCAGATAAGTTTAACAACGAAATTTCCAACGCGCTGGATGAGTGGATCTATTTCTTGAAAAATGGTGAGGTTCTTGACAATTTTTCTGCCAAGGGGCTACAACAAGCCAAAGAGAAGCTCGATGAACTTCGTATGTCTGACCAGGAACGCATAGCATATCAAAGGTATCTTAAGCGTCTCATGGATATCGCCAGCGAACAACACACAAAACAAGCAGACATGGAAGATATACTAGCTAAAAAGCGTAGAGAAAACATGATAGAAGTAGCAATCAATGGAATAAAAGCTGGCTTGGATAATCTTACAATTTCTACTCTGACACATCTTTCTTATACAGAAATAGAAAACATTCGAAATAGAAAAAGTGAATAAATATGAATCATGGGAGTGATCTTTACGTTCTGTTTTAATACCGAATCCATTTTATATGCCTGTTCCTGCTCATCTCACGATCAACATTCCTGAAACAGATTTACCACGTGTCGTCATTGTAGGTGGCGGCTTCGGCGGACTGAAACTGGCCAAAGGTTTACGAAACGCAAAGGCCCAGATTGTCTTACTGGACCGAAACAATTTTCACACGTTTCAACCACTGCTTTATCAGGTAGCTACGGCGGGACTCGAACCCGATTCCATCGCCGGCCCCCTGAGAAAGACGTTTGAGGGCGACCCCAACTACTTTTTTCGCATGGTAAAAGTCATTGGCATCGATACGGCCAACCGCGAAGTGGAGACGAAAGTTGGTAACCTGAGCTATGACTACCTGGTACTGGCCAATGGATCAGTCACTAACTATTTTGGCAAGAAAGATTTTCGCAGGAAAGTATTGCCTTTAAAGCGGGTCGTTCACGCGCTGGACCTGAGAAGTCAGATGCTGCAAAACCTGGAACAAGCGGTCATGACCACGGACGAAGAAAAGTTGAGGAACATGATGAATGTGGTGGTGGTAGGTGGCGGACCTACCGGCGTAGAGGTTTGTGGTGCATTGGCCGAACTAAAGAAGTACATTTTACCAAAAGACTACCCGGACCTGGATTTTTCACTGATGAACATCTACCTGATAGAGGGTACCAACAGGTTACTAAACGGGATGAGTGACCGATCTGGTAAAGACGCGCTGGCCTACATGAAAAAATTGGGTATTCACGTGATGTTGAATACCCTTGTAGAAGATTACGACGAAAAAGTCGTTCGACTCAACGACGGCACCATTGAAAGTTCGACCGTGATCTGGTCCGCAGGCGTACGAGGAAATGTCATCGATGGGATGGATGCGCGATCCATCGAGCGAAGCCGAATTTTAGTAGACGAGTATAACCGGGTGAAAGGAGAAGAAAACGTCTTTGCCATCGGCGATGTCGCGATGATGCAAACCGATGAATTACCACAGGGCCACCCCATGCTGGCACCTGTAGCGATGCAACAAGGCATATTGCTGGCAAAAAATTTGAAGCGGGTGTTCAAAGGAGAAGAGCTAAAGGCCTTCAAGTACCTGGATAAGGGCTCCATGGCCACGATTGGAAAAAACAAAGCAGTTGTGGACATGCCGGGAAACATTCACGTGAAAGGCCTGTTCGCCTGGTTGATCTGGATGTTCATTCATATTCTGTACCTCATCGGGTTCAGAAACAAATTGATTACGCTTAACAACTGGATATGGAGTTACGTGACTTATGACAAAGGCACCCGCTTAATCATTCGCACGTTTTATCGCCGACCCGCTAAGAAACCTGTAGCGGAAGAGGTGGTTTGACCTTCAGGTTACGGAGATTTTTTTCTTATTGTAACGCGTTCAAAATATGACTATTGGTGCTACTTTTTGTTACCGTATGAAGTGCGTCTTCTATTAACTCACCATTGATTTCTTAGATCCTTTTAATTTTTTGACTTTTTGTTTTCTAATAAAAT
>JBCCXH010000064.1:0-16102 GCA_039192005.1 Bacteroidota bacterium | reverse complement strand
CTTGGACCAAAGGTCCATTCTCATGGTATTTTTATGTTGATGATCCCATAAAGAAAGACTGATAGATTTTGTCTCTGTCAATCCGGGATGTTCTTTTTCGTCTGCATCCCAATAGATTTTATCAGGAACCTGCTGCTCATCGAGCTCTACTAAAAACTTAATTTCTGATTTTTTCATTCAATGTTAAGGTAGGTCTTGCCAAAACGCACGATATCGGCTTACGCTCTCGTCATCTCTAGCCGTGCTACATCCTATTTCGATCGCCTCGGCATTAATGTCTTCAACTCTGTTTTCCGGGTCAGGATGTGTGCTTAAGAACTCCGGCTGTCTTGTCTCTTGATTTTCGAGTAATTTTTCAAAAAAAGAAGCCGCCCCATTACACGCATACCTGTCGATACCAGCCAGGTAACGAACGGAGAGATCATCTGCTTCCGCTTCATCCGACCTGCTAAAACTCAATGTTCCCAGTCCCGCTACTACCTGACCAATTGTTTGGGTAGACTGAGCTTGTCCTCCTAATGCGATACTCAACAATGCAGAGATGCCATACTGGGTCTGTAACTGCTTGGAACCATGTCGTTGATCGGCATGTGCAATTTCATGACCGATTACTCCCGCGAGGTCGTCTTCTGTATCCAGAAAATAAATAAGACCTGTGTAGACGTAGATCTTTCCTCCGGGGGCCGCAAATGCATTCAATACATCTTGATTGATGATGAAAATTTCCCAATCAAACTCGTCTTTATACGTTACTTCTTCGGATGCCAGTATTTCATTAAACATATCATCCAGGTAGGCATAAGCTGCTGCGTACTCGGTTCTTGATAAGACTGGGTAGTTTTCAGGATCCTCCGCAATTTGACTTGCTAACTGATTACCTAAATCTTTGTCATTTTCTATAGAGAACACAACAAAATCTCCATTCTCATCGCATGAGACAAAAATGGCCAATGTTGCAACACACAAAGTCAAAAGGAGAAATCTTAATGTTTTCATGATAGTATGTTTATTGCGTTTTGCTTATCCATATTCAACTGGCTTTTTAGTTCATCAACAGAATGAAATTTCATCTCTTTTCTGAGCAATTGAACAAATTCAATTTTTAGAGGTAAATCATAAATGTCCTCATCAAACTGAAACAAATGCACTTCTATGGTTCGTTTTTCTCCTTCAAAGGTAGGTTTGAAACCTATGTTGCACATCCCTCTTAGCCTTTCGTCACGAACGATAACATGAACCGCATAAACTCCATCTGCCGGTAATAACTTGTAGCCTTCCTCAATTTCAATATTTGCCGTAGGATATCCAATGACACGTCCTAATTTATCGCCGTGGACAACTTTTCCTTCGATAGAATACGACCTACCCAGCAAAACGTTTGCCAATTGGACCTCACCATTCAACAGGTAATCACGAATTTTTGTAGAACTGACTCCTATGTCATCAATATCCTGCCTTGGAATCTCTTCTACCTGATAATCATAGATCGTGGCCAGTTTTTTCAAAAAATGGATGTCTCCTTCTCGATTGTTTCCAAAATGATGATCATAACCTATGAACAGGTGTTTTGTTTTGATAAAGTTGACTAAAATCCGCTTGATAAAATCTGCTGCCGATAGATTAGAGAATTCCGGAGTAAAAGGTATTTTGATGATGTAATCCAGTCCCAAAGCAGCCAGGAGCTCGGTTTTCTCATCAAACGTACTTAGAAGCTTGAGCGCTCCACTATCGCCACTCAAAACAAATCTGGGGTGTGGCCAAAAAGTGATTAGGATGCTTTTCCCATTGTTCTCCTCTGCCACATGCGTTAGTTGATCTAAGATGGTCTGGTGACCTATATGAACACCATCAAACGTGCCAATGGTGACGACTGAAAAGTCTGGTTGCTCAAACTGGCCAAGCCCTTCAATTACTTTCATCATTCATCTTTATGAAAGCGTCCAAATCGTATGCATCGTTTACGGAATACGTCCCAACCTGCGTCCTCACCAGTTTTTTCAGGTATGCTCCTACACCCAGAAGCTCACCAAAATCACGAGCCATGCTTCGTATGTACGTACCTTTTGTACAGCAGATTCTAAAGTGGATTTCGGGAAGGTTGTGGGTATCTATTTCAAACTCGTTGATGGTCACACTTCTCGGTTCCAGTTTTACTTCTTTATTTTGACGCGCACGCTTGTAAGCACGTTCCCCTCCTACCTTTACGGCTGAATGAGCCGGAGGTATTTGTTCAATAGGTCCACTAAGTTTTTGGCGGGCATTCTCGAAGTCGGATTCGAGCAAATGATCATAGTCTGAATTGGAATCAAACGGGGTCTCCAGGTCATAAGATGGTGTTGTTTTTCCAATCTCAATAATTCCTTCGTAGCATTTATCTAGCCCCTGTAGTTCATTTAACTTCTTTGTGAATTTCCCCGTACCAATCACCAAAAGACCTGTAGCTAACGGATCAAGCGTACCAGCATGACCGATCTTCTTTACACGCAGAACGTTTCTTAGCTTTTTTACCACATCAAACGAAGTCCATTCCAATGGTTTATTGATCAGTAAAATTTTTCCTTCCTGATATTCTTCTGACATTTATACGGAAGCCAAGATTGCAATGAGACCAACGATGAAACAATAAATTGAAAAATAAGTCAATTTACCTCTTTTCACAACCATAATCATCCATTTACAAGCCATGAACCCGGCAATGAATGCGGATATAAAACCAACAAGTAAAGGCCCTACGGAGATCGCATGGGCTTGAGGAGCCTCCAAATAGTCTTTTATTTCCAATAAAGACGCTCCAAGAATTGGAACCAGCACCATAAGAAAGGAAAAACGAGCCACTTTCGATTTTTCTACTCCCAGTAGGATGCCCGTAGCAATGGTTGCCCCTGAGCGAGAGATGCCTGGCAGTACAGCAAATGCCTGTGCGATACCGATAAGTATAGCTGAAATGTAACTAACAGGTTTTGTTCCGCTTTTTTTAAGATGAGCGAATAACAGCAAAAACCCTGTGATGAGTAGCATCGTCCCTACCAGGATCAAATTACCCGTAAAGAATGTTTCTACCTGGTCTTTAAAAAAAACGCCAACGACAAATACTGGAATCATGGAGATCAATAGCTTACTAATAAACTTAGTCGCATCATTCCATTGAAACTTAAACAGATCGCTCAAAAGTAAGAGAATGTCTTTTCTAAAAACTGCAATCGTGGCAAACGCCGTTGCCAGGTGAACAACAACAGCAAAGAGAAGATTGTCAGACTCGCGTGTACCCAAAAGTACGGAGCCGATCTCTAAATGCCCACTACTGCTAACCGGCAAAAATTCGGTTAACCCCTGAATGATGCCCAGAATGAGCGCTTCTACCCACGTCATTGATCTTCTTTAGGATCGGTCTTAGGCTTGTACATGATGGCAATAAATTGAATAAGAAAACCCAACATCACGATAATGGGTCCCAACGTAAGCCCTAAGAAGCCAAAGCCATAAGGTTCACCGTCCATCGTCATGATAACAAAGCCTCCAATCAAGATCACAACTCCTGCAATCATGATCATGTAATTCATCTTACCAAAAGCAAGTTTTCTCTTTTCCGACATACTAATACAATTCGTCTAGTGACATTTTTAAATATTTTTTTATCGCTCTCAGGGAACTAAAGTAACCCACGAGCATACCCATTATTATGATCAGGCTGTACAAGATTAAGAAACCCTCGGCATTTTGCAAACCTGCCAACCCTTCAATCAGAGAGTTCATGTAAAGGGTAAAGGCATATAAAGCTATGGAGGAAATGATCCCTGCCAATAAGCCGTACCATACTGACCGGTATAGAAAGGGTTTACGGATAAAGGAGCTGGTGGCTCCGACCAGTTGCATACTTCTGATCAGGAAACGTTGGGAAAATAGCGCTAATTTGATGGTATTGTTGATAAGTATGATAACAACAAGGAGTGAGAAAATGGCAATTCCAACTAAAACGAAACCTATTTTCGTCAGGTTTTGATTGATACTCTCGACCAAGTTTTCCTCATAGGTAACTTCAAACACTCCCCTAATCGCCTCTATTTCTTTTTTCACATAGTTGAGGCTATCTACAGACTGATAAGAAGGTGTGATTTTAATCGAATATAAGTCCCTAAGTGGATTATCTCCCAGGAAATCTTTAAAATCCTCACCTGTATCCTTTATGAATTCCCTGGCAGCTTCTTCACGTGTGATTAAGGTAATTTGAGGCTCATCTTTGATTAAAGTATAGGGTTTGGATTCAAGCGTATTTTTAATCTTATTTAAATCCGATTGCGATAAATCTTTATTGAGATAAACTTGTATTTCAATGCTTTCCTGGATTTGATTTCCCAATTTTGAGCTATGCAAAACCATCCATCCAAAAAGTCCTAAGACCAAAAGTGCTACTGTGATGCTAAAAACAACGCTAGCAAAGGGATAGCTACCTAGTTTTCTTTTCTTTCGCTGTTTTTTATCTTCCATCACGGCACGAAATTAGGTAAATGATGGAGGAAGTAAAAGGAGGTAGCGCCTTTTACTTATTTGCTTTGATGAGCCTTAACTCCTGGATAAGACGTATGTTTCTAACTTCAGGAAGCTCTGTCAAGCGATCCGTTATATTCACTTCAAAGTATTTCCGGTTGTGCAACAGGTATATCCTTCTGCCAGAAGCTCCGTTGATCTCTATGATTTCGTAAGGCTTTCGTTCAAAGTTTCCTGAAAGGAATAATTTCCCATCATAATACTTGTACTTGATTTTACTTGATTTGGTGTTGACAGTCTCTATATCCAATGGAGATACCGCGATTTCCTCCACGGGTTCGGATGATTTTGTTTCCTCTATATCAGGAGTTGAAATAGCTAAATCAGAGACTTCTTGAATTTCAGGCACTTCAAAGGTAGGAACGAACTCCTTTGCTTCTTCATTTAGCGCTTTCTTGTCAATCACTGAATCGGAAGTTTCGTCACCAGCTGCCACGTATTGATCAAATGCCTGGATACGATTTTGCACCTGCTCTAAGTTGTTCAACAAATCACTTTTTAAATCAGATGTTTTTAAATCCCATTCAAACGCTTTTTGTGATTGTAATGGTGGTACACCAACGTCTGTAGAAGCAATAAAGACCTGATGACCTTCGTCAATCATGGGTTCTTTAGGCGATACGCCGTAGAAATAAACGCCCGCACCAATCAGGGAAGCGATTGCTACACCTCCCATTGATTTTACGAATACAGATTGCTGAACCACACCTAGCCATCCACCAGAGACATCAATGGCATCTAGTCTGGACTTCAGTTGAAGCTTTCTGTATTCTTTTAGGCCTTGGATTATGTCAGATTGAAATTCGCTTTCCGCCTTTAATGAGGGATCTGCGACAAGTTCTTTTTCAAAAGCAATTTGCTCCTGAGGAGACATCTGTCCTGAGTGATATAGGTCGATTCGGTTTATTTGCTCGTGGTGTTTCATCAATCAAAAAAGTCTTCTGTGGTGTATCTACTCTTAATTAAACTATCTAATTTTTTCTTACACTTATATTTCTTGGTCTTTGCCGTATCAGTGTTTGCGAAATTCATCTTCTTTGCTATTTCCTGCATGCTCAATCCGTCGAAGTAATAATAAGTCAGTACGTCTCTACACACATCGCCCAATTCCTCTATGCATTCCCTCACAATTCTAAATCTTTCTTTCTCCTCATGGGTTTGATATTCTTCTCCATCTACTTCTTCTCCAGACATCCTGCTCTTTCGATCCAATTCCTTCCTCCACTGATTTAAACAAATGCTGTAGAGGTAAGTACTTATTTTAGAAGTAAGCACCAACTTCCCGCTGGATGCTTTCTGCCAGAAAGCCAATAAAGCTTCCTGATAGACGTCTTTTGCTTCTTCTTCTGTGCCGTTATTGGACAACACGATGTTGGTCATCATTCGATAATGCTTTTTATACAAATGATCCAACACATGTTCATCTCCACGACTTATTCGCTCGAGAACCTCACTGTCCTTCATACACTAATTACTCATTTAGATACGACTTATACGAACATGGTAACCCCTTGATCCATAAATAAACTATTCCTTTAGTTAATCTGAGTCATTTATCAGATTAACTCTATAATGTTGCTATCTACTATTCCAAATATACGATCCTCCTCTTTCTTTTTGATTTTCTTTATCCCCGTAAACTGGCCAAATGCTGGAAGAATGCCATAATTTTCAGAAAACAGAAAACAAGGTAAGGTGACCCCTCCCCTGCCAAGTCCACTTACCCGATACCCGGGGTGTACATGGCCGGAAAGGTTGTAAAGGGTAGCTTCTTCTTTCTCATGAGTGAAGGTAAATGGCGAGACATCAAGACGATCTACCACATCCAGGCACCTGGGATAGTCTTTTAAAATGTCATGATTTCCTTTAACCAGAATGAAGTTAATGAAGTCATAGACATCCATAAACCTTAAGAAATCATCCCACTCGTTGTTTTTAAAACTGTGAAACAAATCACCCAAAAGTATCACCGAGGTGGGCTGATAGACCTGAAGTAACGTTTCTAATATCCTCAAGTCTTCAAAGTGTACATTTCTGGAGATAGGAATGCCGTTTCTTCTAAAATGTCCCGCCTTCCCTAAATGAAGATCTGAGAGAATCAAATATTCCTTCTTTCCCCAGTAGATTGCTTTCTCTGGAAGGAGCTTTAGGCTTTCACCTTTCAACTGTATTTCAATCACCTTCGTACGGAAGCCAGGTTTGTGTTCGATAGAAAAAAAGCAGGTAACCTCTTACTTTTAGGTTTCCGCTGTTATTGTCAATCCAAAGTTTGCAATCGTATACATTCCCATTTTCAGGATCTACGATTTCACCTTTATGATACACTTCATTTCGTTGATCGTATTTCATGTGTGAGATGATCTCCATCCCGATGATTTTTTGTCCCTTTCGATGGTCTTCGCATGCGGTACAAACGGGATCAGGATCCTCTTCTGGCGCCAGGTAGAGTTTTACAATCTTGCCGTGATACAGGCCGTCTCGCTCAAAAATTTCCACGACAGAACGGGCCTCCCCACTATCATCGTCAATTGTCTTCCACCGGCCAACAATGGGCTGGCTTAGTGCGACCAACGTAGTGAATGGTAAAAGAAAGAGGATTAAAAGCTTTTTCATAGGGCAAAACTAGGATCGGCTCACTGACTGTTCAAGTTGCTGTTGCATTTTAATGATCCGGTCCGTGACATCTTCAGAACTCAGACTTTCTCTTCGAATCATGTCTACCAAAATGGGAAAGGCAAACGGACTGGGTTTAGGAGTTTCCTTTAAAATGATTTTCTGCTTGTTGATCCTCCGGATAGCCTCCATGAAGCGGGACTGATCCAGTTGAAGGGTCATCACTTCATCCATTGACTGCTTAAGTAACAGGTTTTTCTCGTCGTACTCTTTGAAAACCCGGTATATAATACCCGACGATGCCTGAAGGTGTCGTGCCTTGATGGTCTTGCCGGGGTAGCCTTGAAAGATCAGCCCTGCAATGGTTGCCACATCTCTAAACTTGCGCTGAGCCATTTCCGTCATGTTAATGGACTCATTAATGTCTTCATAAAGGCCTTGTTCAGTAAATAAGTCAAGTTCCAGCGCCTCCTCAATAGCGATCTCCTGATCTGAAAGCAGCTCAAACCCATAATCATTCATGGAAATAGAAAAGGTGATTCGCTGAAGTTTACTCATGCGGTAAGCCACCAGACCGGAAAGTACTTCATGTACATACATCCCTTCAAATGGATAAAAAAACAAATGATACCCTAACTCACTCTTTACTTTTTCTATAAGCAGCGACCCCTCTTCAGGAATCATGGACCATTTTGATTGTAAGTCCAGGATGGGACGAATGGTTTGCAGCTCAATGTCGGTGTAGTCTCCATCAATGGCATGCTGCAACTTTCTCTTGATTTCATCCGAAAGGAGGGATGACAAAGGAAGCCTACCTCCTCCCCACGAAGGGGTCAACCCACTTTTCCGTTTTGACTTCCTGACCAAAACAGTTAAGTCTTTGATTCGAACAAATTCCAAATTCTGTCCTGCGAACCAAAAGGTATCGCCCGGATTAAGTTTGGCCACGAAACTCTCTTCAACCGTCCCAATGTGGCCTCCGGAAAGAAATTTCACGCTCATTGCCGGGTCTCCGACGATGGTTCCTATGGAAAGCTTGTGTCTCTGGGCAGCCCTTTTATTGATGATCTTATATACCCCTCCGTCATTGTAAACCCGTGCGAACTCATCATACTCTCCCAGTGTACTTCCTCCTGTTGTAATAAACTCCAATGCCCAATTCCACTCTTCTGAAGTAATCAGTCGAAAACAATAGGTTTGCTTGACTTCCTCTAATATCTGCAGGGGTCGAAACCCACCGCTAACCGAAAGCGTCACCAGGTATTGCACCAATACGTCCAGGCATTTTTCCAGTGGTTTTTTTTGTTCAAATCTCCCCGCGGCAACGGCTGTACGCAACGCCGCTCCTTCTATTAGTTCTAACGAATGAGTAGGTACGAAGTAGATTTTACTTACTGCTCCGGGACTATGTCCACTTCTTCCAGCCCTTTGCTGGAAACGGGAAACTCCCTTCGGTCCTCCAACTTGAATGACGGTATCGACCGGACGAAAATCAACACCCAAATCAAGACTAGCCGTACATACGACAAGCTTTAGCTTCCCTTCGTGTAGCGCGTCTTCCACCCAATTTCGAATTTGGTGGTCCATAGATCCGTGATGCATTGCCATAATGCCTGCCAACTGTGGAGCCTCCTTAAGTACGGCCTGATACCATAGCTCTGTTTGAGATCTGGTATTGGTGAAAAGGAGGGTTGTTTCGCTTTGTTCGATAATGGGGATGACTTTATCAATCAGTTTTGTTCCCAAGTACCCTGACCATGGAAACCGCTCTACTTCATCAGGAAGTACCGACTCAACAATTATTTTCTTTTCTACTTCCGCTTTAATGGTGACTGCTTCTTTGGTGAGTTCTTCTCCTAACAACACCCGTTTTGCCTGGATCAGATTTCCAATGGTTGCTGATACCCCCCAGATTTTCAAATTATTGGTGGTCAGGCTTCTAACGCGAGATACAGCCAGTTCCAATGCCACCCCCCTCTTTGTTCCTATTAATTCATGCCACTCATCTACAATGATGCTCCTGATGTTCTTCAAATAGTTAGGATAATCACTTTGGCTTAATAGTACATGCAAGCTTTCAGGTGTGATAACGAGGGCCTGGGGTGCTGTCTTCTTTTGTTTTTGTTTCTCTGTACTCGTGGTATCTCCTGTCCGTAGGCCAACTTGCCACCTTATGTCCAGATCGTCGCAAAATGACTGCATCGCCATACGAATGTCTTTGGCTAGCGCCCGTAATGGTGTGACCCAGAGAATTTGCAACTCTGGTTTGATGTCGTAGGGTTCATGATCTCGCAAAAATTCAAGGACACAAGGTATCCATAGTGCATAGGTCTTTCCCGACCCGGTTGGCGCGTTGAGTAACCCACTTTTCCCTGACAGGTAGGCCTGCCATGTATCTCGCTGGAATTGGAAGGGTTTCCATTTTTTCTTACTAAACCAGTCTTCGGCCAGTTGTATTACTTTATCATCGGACATACCGAAAGTCATTCAAAATCCATTAAGCTCTTTCCTTTTGAAAACGCAGGTAGGTAAACTACGATCGGCTCTGTTTAGTTAGAACACTCCCAATCTCTTCTTCTACAAGTTCTTCAAAAGAACGATTTTATTAAAAGATACTGGTATCCGAGATATGGTAGTGACAATTTTTTGAAGTTGAAAAATTTCAAACAGGGCCTAACTAGGTAAAAGACATTAAAACCAGTGCGATTGCATGTTAATATTTCAAGCCTATTTATGGCCGAAAATTCGCCTTTAAAAAAGATATTTTAAGTTATAACCTACCCCAACCCTACCTGGGCGGCCCCTTCCAAAAGGGCCGCCCAGGAAGGGGAAAACGGCTTCTTTTTTAAGCCGCGTGGAACAGCCGTCGTGGAACAGTCGAATTTTTTAACATGCAATCGTCCTGACATTAAAACAGCTAACCGATAAGTAAAATGAAAACTGACATATGATCTCACCATTCATTGAGCGCTAAAAAGAACCAAATATTCTAGTGACTAAAAAATCCGTCACCAAGATCATCACACTACACAAAACAATGGACCTTGTGTTTGACTTACCTACATCCAGTGCCCCTCCTCGTGTATGAAATCCCTGGTAAGAAGAGATGGATGAAACGATAAACCCGTGGAGAAATGCTTTAGTGAAAATGATCACTAGGTTGATTTCTTTAAAATCATACCTAATGCCATACACGTAGCTGTCACCTGAAATAAAACCACCCAAGTAAGCAAGTAAATAACCACTAGCCAATGATAAAAAAGCGGAGATACAAATTAAGATGGGTAGCATGATAATCGAAGCAAGCAATTTGGGCAAAACCAGAAAAGAAGCGGCGTTGATGCCCATAACTTCTAATGCATCTATTTGCTCGCTTATGCGCATGGAACCCAACTCTCCTGACATCCCGGACCCTACTTTCCCGGAAAAAACAAGCGCAATCAAGGTGGGTATGAGTGCAAAGGTGGTATCACGAACTACCATCCCAATGATGTAATCCTCGATGTAAGGAGCTGACAATGCAAACGTCGTTTGAACCAAACTCACACCACCTGTCAAAATCGCAACAACAGATACTACATAAACAGAATCTGTCCCAACTTTTACACACTCTAACTTAAACGACTCGTATAAAAACCTGCCTTTTTGTATTCCGGACATGGTATGACCCAGAAAAAGTACATAAGAACCAATTGATCTTATCATTGATACAGATATAAAAAACCATTGGAACTAATCCCAATGGTTTTTATTATTCAATTGTCATCACCCTGCTGATGACTTGTAATACTTATCTGGATGCCTTTTCTTCAGCAGCAACCATTTTTGTTTCTTCTAAAATGATTTCCTTAGCGTCTTCGGTAGCGGCATGGGATGCTCCACCGTATATTTCTCCCAATATTGGAGCAATTACTAACCCAACTAAGCACGTCAGCTTAATCAAAATATTCATGGAAGGCCCTGATGTATCCTTGAAGGGATCTCCAACTGTGTCACCGGTTACAGCTGCTTTGTGTGCCTCGGAACCTTTGTAAGTCATTTCCCCATCTATCATCACTCCTGCTTCAAAAGATTTTTTTGCATTGTCCCAGGCTCCTCCCGCATTGTTTTGAAAGATCGCCCAAAGTACACCAGAGACTGCTACTCCGGCCATGTAACTTCCCAATGCCTCCGGCCCCATTAAGAAACCAATTAATATTGGTGCAATGATGGTAATGGCACCTGGCAACATCATTTCTCTAAGGGCGGCCTTGGTAGAGATATCGACACATTTTCCATATTCAGGTTTTCCGGTTCCCTCCATGATGCCCGGAATCTCTTTAAACTGTCTTCGTACTTCCTTCACCATCTCCATGGCTGCTTTTCCAACCGACCTCATAGCAAGTGCAGAGAAAACGACCGGCACCATGCCGCCAATGAATAGCGCGGCAAGCACGTCCGCTTTAAAAATATTGATTCCGTCAATTCCTGTAAATGTGACATAAGCTGCAAAGAGCGCCAGCGCCGTAAGCGCCGCTGAAGCAATGGCAAACCCTTTTCCGATAGCCGCTGTGGTATTTCCAACCGAATCAAGAATGTCTGTTTTTTCCCTCACTTCTTCTGGTAATTCGCTCATCTCCGCAATTCCTCCGGCATTATCTGCGATCGGGCCAAAGGCGTCAATAGCGAGTTGCATAGCAGTGGTAGCCATCATGGCAGATGCGGCTATCCCGACTCCGTAAAATCCTGCCAACTCATAAGCGCCCCAAATGGCTCCAGCAAATAAAATGATCGGGGCAAATGTAGAAATCATACCCGTAGAAAGTCCTGCAATGACGTTAGTAGCATGACCTGTACCTGAGTTTTGTACGATGTCCAGTACTGGCTTCTTTCCTAAACCTGTATAATATTCCGTCAGATACGAAATAAGGCCTCCAACTGCCAAGCCAACTAAAACCGCATAGAAAACTTGTTGGGATGAAATTGTGAGGGTGCCTTCTCCAAAGAAGTACATGGATAAATTGGCTGGTAATAAGAGCTTGATGATGAACCAACACGCAATAGCTGTTAAAAGAATCGATCCCCAGTTTCCCTTATTAAGTGCGGACTGTACTTGCGACTCTCTTGCATCATTACTTGATATTTTAATAGCAAACGTTCCTAAGATGGAAAAAACGATGCCAAGTCCTGCGATGACCAAAGGCAGCAAAATGGGTCCGATTCCATTAAAGGCATCGTTGATGGATCCTCCCATGTCTCTGATTACATAATTACCCAAGACCATCGAAGCTAGTACCGTCGCAACGTAGGAACCAAATAGGTCTGCACCCATGCCGGCAACATCACCAACATTATCACCAACGTTATCGGCAATCGTGGCTGGATTTCTGGGATCATCTTCTGGTATTCCTGCTTCTACCTTTCCTACCAGATCTGCTCCTACATCTGCCGCTTTGGTGTAGATACCACCTCCAACTCTGGCAAACAGTGCGATGGACTCAGCTCCCAGGGAAAACCCTGCTAAAGCTTCTAAGACGACCGTCATTTGGTTGGTGTTCGTCCACTGGCCGCCCATAAACCATTGAAACAAGATGATAAAAATCATTCCTAACCCAAAGACTGCCAGGCCTGCAACGCCTAAGCCCATAACTGTGCCTGCAGTAAACGATACTTTTAGTGCTTGTGGTAAACTGGTTCGGGCTGCCTGTGTCGTCCTGACGTTGGCGGCTGTAGCGATTCTCATTCCGATGTTTCCTGCTAAAGCTGAAAAAAATGCCCCTATTACAAATGACACAATGATGAACCAATGAGTCGTCTCCACCAGGGATGAAATAACTCCAAGTAGTACTCCTGCAAAAATGACAAAGATTGCCAGTATTCGATATTCAGCTTTAAGAAATGCAAGGGCCCCTTCGCGTATGTGGTTCGCAAGATCTTTCATTTTCTGATCGCCGGCGTCTTGTTTATTGACCCACCTTGACTTTACGATCATTACCATTAGCCCCAAGAGCCCGAGAGCAGGAACTAAATAGATTATTTTATCCATTATTTTTTACGGTTTTCAAAAACAGTCGGCAAAGGTATAAATTCAATGCAGATTTGAAAACCTCCACAAATCGCTATACGTCACTTACCCTCTAAAACCTGTATTTATGTAGTTCAAAAACTCATTTCTAGCGTGCTAATCATTGAATTTTCCATCAAAAAAACCCAAACTTATCTGGCTGTTGATATCATTTACCCACACATGATGACACACACATGAGAGAAGCATCCATTACGACTGACACATCATCTGTTTCAAGGACTTCTTTTAACCTGAACTCGTTTCCCATTTGGATGATTAATCGCTCTTGTACTTGAGGTAGATTAGTATTAGATGATTCTGCGGTCTTTGAAAAACCCATCAATTTTCTACTTGTAAAACAGGCCATGCGCGCTTTACCATAGATAGGTACAAAATGATGCTTACAAGAAGCATCGACATCAAATTGGGTATTCGACGAAGTTTCGTTCTGTTTCGTACAATAGTATTTTCAAATCGTACTGCGTCTCTATTTTAGCTCTCAGAATGTCATAAATGACTCGGGCAATATTTTCGGCAGTAGGATTAAGCTCTTTAAATTCTTCCAGGTCCATGTTCAAATTCCTATGATCGAATTTCTCAAGTACATGAGCCTTGATCAAGTCACTTAGTTTTTTCATATCGTAGACAAAACCCGTTTCAGGATCTATTTCTCCCGTAAGGCTTACTACTAATTCATAATTATGTCCGTGCCAGTTTGGGTTATTGCACTTTCCAAAAACCTGCTCGTTTTTATCGTCGGACCAACTTTGATTATACAGCCTATGTGCTGCATTAAAATGTTCTTTTCTGTTTACGGTTACTCTTGGCATATAGCAAAATTACGGTCTTTCAACAACCTCAATCTTTGAGATGTTTCATCTTAATTTATTTTTACTGAATAGTGTATGCCTTCTTCGAAGAATTTAGGAACGGCCTTATCCTTTATTTATCGATTAAAAATGCCAATTTCGCAGTTGCAAATAAAAAATAGTCAGGAGAAACGTGGAGATTAACGAAATTGCATCCAAGATCAATGCTTATCAATCGGAGGGAAAAAAATTATTCACCACTTCTTCCTTTCAAACGCACAGCCTGGTTCTTCTTCATATTGTAAGCCAGATTGATCATACCATTCCTATTTATTTCATCAATACGGGCTACCTATTTCCAGAGACCGTCTCCTTTCGAGACCAGGTGGCAAAGGCATTCAACCTGACCCTTGTTGATTTAAAACCGGATACTCCCAAGCATTTGCAGCGAGCTCCGGATGGAAAACTGATGTATACTACAGATCCCGATTACTGTTGTTTCCTGAATAAAACTCAACCGATGGAGGCGATCTTAGCAAAACACGATGTATGGATTAACGGGGTAAGAGGCGATCAGAGTGCGATCAGGAAAGCAATGAAAGTAGAGCAACCGGCCCCTCATAATTGTACGCGCTTCCACCCAATGCTGGACTGGGACAAAAAGCAGATTTTTGCCTACATCAAAGCGCATGACTTACCCAGACATCCACTCGATGCAAAAGGGTACATGAGTATTGGGTGTGAGCCTTGCACACGGAAAATAGACCTTGAAATGCAGGAACGGGAAGCCCGTTGGTTTGGTCTGAATAAGGTAGAATGTGGACTTCACACGGACTTAATCAAAAATTAAATGAACGTTCTTATAACAGGTGGAGCGGGTTACGTTGGCACTAAATTGGTCAAGCAGCTTTTAACAAAGCCAATGATAAAAAAGATCTTTGTTTACGATAACCTGAGCAAAGGGCATCACAATTTCTTTTTGGGTACTCCGCTGAGGGGAAATGCTGAGATCGTCTTTGTTAAAGGTGACATTCTTGACTCCAGGCACCTCAGGAAGGTGGTAAAACAAGTAGATGTAATCGTTCATCTTGCAGCTGTGGTAGCACCTGCATTTGATAACATAGACTCTCAATTTTACGAGCAAGTCAACCATTGGGGTACAGCGGAAGTCGTCTATGCAGCGGAGGAATCCACCATTGATAAGTTTATTTATTTAAGCAGTGTTACCGTTTATGAAGCATACAACGAAGTGGTCAATGAATCTACTGCTCCTGCTCCCTCTACCTTTTACGGCTTTTCCAAACTCAGGGGTGAAGAGCATGTCAGCAGATTGGCAGAAAAGAAAACAGCCATTACCCTCAGAGGAGGAAATGTATACGGGTACAGTAAATCCATGCGCTTTGACACCGTCATCAACCGGTTTATGTTTGATGCCAATTTTTCTAATCGGATCCAAATATTTGGCACTGGAAAACAGGCAAGAGCCTTTATTCACGTGGATCACCTGGTGGCGACGCTTGGCAACATAATTACCCAGGAAGTAAAATCCGGCACGTATAACCTCGTAGATAAAAACCTGCAAATTCTGGATTTACTGGACGTATTAAAAGAAATCTACCCCAATTTGGAATTTTTATTTTCCAATCAACATTTGAACTTAAAAGAATTGAAGGTAAGCCCGGAAAGCGAGCTATTCAGTCAAATCGAACGGTTTCAGGAGACTATTCTGAAGGACGAATTGACGGAGTTTAAAGATAAGTTTGCTTTTTAGCGTACTTATGATGACAAACACACTTATCTATAGCTAGGCTCATTTTTCTGCGTCCCGGCGGGGAACCATCCGGCGTGGACCGGTCCGCCGCGCGGTGTCGGCGCAAAACCTGTGGCCTCCTTATCCGTCATTTAAACGTTGACTTGACACTAGGACACCCGTTCTTTTTCAGGTAAATCAGAGATATGATTTATTAACGGATCGATTGTACTCCATATTTTTGAACATGGAGCAAAAACGTTTTTTGCAGTAACGATTACTGAAAGTGTGGATGCACGTTCATCCCAGGTACCACGAAGTTTTACTCCACCGGCATGG
>JBCCXH010000063.1:0-16267 GCA_039192005.1 Bacteroidota bacterium | reverse complement strand
AATAAGGATAATTTGACTTATCCCATTTCTACCTTTACATAGTCGGTCAAAGGTTTTCCAACACAGGTCAATACGTATCCTTCATCCTTTTCTTCTTGCGAGAGGCCATCGGCTTCATCAATGCTGACTTCTCCTTCCAGACATTTCCCTCTACATGCTGTGCACAGGCCACTTTGGCAGGAGTAGGGCATGTCTATTTCCTTATCCAGGGCAGCTTCTAAAATGGGTAGATTTTTAGGGACGGAAAAGTTATGTTCCTCTCCATTCAATAGAAGGGTAACGTCGCAAGCATCGTCAGGCGCTTTATCGATGACCTCCGTTGGGGAGGTTTTTCCTGCTTCAAAACTTTCTATACGGATGTTTTCCTCTGGATACCCTCCGTTGAGCAGGCCTTCCATGGTGACATCCATCATCGGTTGAGGTCCGCAAATGTAGAATTCTGTTTCTTCGTTGGCAGAAACATCGGTACATATTTTCTGTACCATTTCTTTATCGGGCCTACCGTTGAAATCAGCTTCTCCTTCTTCCAGGATATGAATGGCTTTGAATCTGCCTTCGTACTTTGCGACTAGTTTTTTAATGAGTTCATTGAAAATGATGTAATCGGAATTTCTATTCCCGTAAACTAGTGTTACAACACTTTCGGTCTCTACGAGTAAGATCGACCTGATGATGGCCATTAGAGGCGTTATACCGCTACCTCCTCCAAAAAAAACAGCTTGGCGTCTTTTCTTTTCATCGTATTTTGTGGTGAACATGCCCATCGGCTCCATAATTTCAACCGATTGTCCAGCTGCCGCATGATCGTTTAAGTGGTTGGACATGGCCCCACCGGGAACACGCTTGACCGTCACGGCAGGAAATTCGTCTTCCAGTGGAGTAGTACAAAGAGAGTACGCGCGTCTTATTTTTTTCCCATTTACCTTTTGGATGATGGTAATGAACTGTCCCGGTTCGTAATAGAACGAATCCGGCTTTTCAAACACTAAATTGACTGCTTCTTTAGCGATGGGTACTACTTCTTTGATCGTCAACGTTTGGTATCGATCGTCTTTCTGTTCTTTTTTCTTTTTGAATAAACTAAAAGCCATCACATCATTTTTTGGGCCGCAAAGGTAATTCTCAGTATTACCTTAGACAAATAAACAGCTTAAGGTAATTTTGTGTTTTGGTTTTCTAAAATTTCCCAACAACGATGAGGATATCTGAAAATAGCTTTAGTAATGTCCCGATTTAGAAATTTAAGTTAAGAGGAACCCATTTTTAAAACACATCCTTATACATACGATTTAGCAGAAATTAAAAAATGAATTTCAGTCAATTAGAAGGTATTTCACCAATTGATGGTAGGTATCGATCCAAGCTCGCCGGATTTGCAGATTATTTTTCCGAAAAAGCATTGATTCAGTACAGGGTCAAAGTAGAGGTCCTGTATTTTATCGCAATGGCCAAGACAGGTATTGCACAGCTTTCCGGATATGATGAGAAAAATGACCAATCATTGCGTGCCATCTATGAAAACTTTTCATTAGATGAAGCATCATCTGTTAAGGAGGTTGAAAAAACCACAAATCATGATGTAAAAGCCGTTGAGTACTTTCTGAAAGAGCGTTTTGAAGCATTAGGACTGTCTTCTTTTAAAGAATTTATCCATTTTGGGTTAACCTCTCAGGACATCAATAATACAGCGATTCCGCTTTCCGTAAAGGACTGCATGGAGGCAGTTTATCTACCTCGGCTGGAGTTGATCATCAATAACATCAAAGAAAAGTCGAAAGCGTGGATGCACCTCCCTATGTTGGCAAAAACTCATGGTCAGCCGGCCTCTCCGACGCGCTTGGGAAAAGAACTGGAAGTTTTTGTTGTACGACTGGAAGAACAGCTAAAACTCCTAAAAGAAATACCTTTTGCTGCTAAGTTTGGCGGTGCAACAGGAAACTTTTAACGCACACTACGTAGCTTACCCTGAAATAGATTGGCATGGTTTTGCAGAAACATTTGTGTCTGAAAGTTTAGGTTTAAAGCGAAGTTTTCCGACCACTCAAATCGAACATTACGACCATTTAGCGGCTATTTTTGATAACCTGAAGCGTATCAATACCATCTTATTGGACCTGAGCAAAGACGTGTGGCAGTACATCTCCATGAACTATTTTACTCAATCCATTTCAAAAAATGAGGTAGGATCATCGGCCATGCCACATAAAGTAAACCCGATTGATTTTGAAAATGCAGAGGGTAATTTCGGCATCGCGAATGCACTGTTTGAACACCTAAGCGCCAAATTGCCGGTTTCAAGGTTGCAACGGGATTTGACTGATTCTACGGTGCTGAGAAACATCGGAGTACCGATGGCCCATTCGTACCTGGCTTTTCTATCATTGGAAAAAGGAATGTCCAAAATTCAGGTGAATGAAGCAGCTCTTGAAGCGGATCTTGAGCAAAACTGGGCAGTTGTGGCGGAAGCTATTCAAACCATTCTCAGGAGAGAAAACTATCCAAAACCGTATGAAGCATTAAAAGCACTCACGAGAACGAACGAGCCAATCAATAAGGAATCCATCGCTTCCTTTATAGAAGGACTTGATGTCAATGAGGATGTGAAAGGTGAACTTAAAAAGATTTCACCGATGAATTATGTGGGGAGATAGTCATGAGGGGGTTTCTGCTAATAAATACATGACCGCCATTCGAATGGCCACTCCATTTTCTACCTGATCCAGTATAATGGAGTGTTCGGAATCTGCCACGTCGCTGGTAATCTCTATGCCCCGGTTGATAGGGCCGGGGTGCATAATGATGATTTCCTTCGTTAGTGAGTCGAGCAACTCTTTATTTACGCCAAAATATTGGGCATACTCTCTTAACGAAGGAAAATAGCTCATCTGTTGTCGCTCCAGTTGTATTCGGAGGATGTTGGCTACATCACACCATTCCAGTGCTTTTTTGATGTCCGTTTCCACTTGTACACCCAGTTGGCCGATGTGTTTCGGTAGCAACGTAGGCGGCCCACAGACCATCACCTTTGCGCCCAGCGTTTGTAGTGCAAAAATGTTGGATAACGCTACGCGCGAATGAAGGATGTCACCTACGATCACTACTTTTTTTCCTGCTACCTCTCCGGTTTTTTCCTGAATGGAAAAGGTGTCCAGCAAAGCCTGTGTAGGATGTTCATGCGTACCATCTCCAGCATTGATGATGTTCGCGTTGATGTGTTTAGCCAGAAAATGAGGCGCACCAGGGCTGGAGTGTCGCATCACTACCATGTCTACTTTCATGGCTAAAATATTGTTCACCGTATCGAGAAGGGTTTCTCCCTTTTTCACGGAGCTACCCGATGCAGAGAAGTTGATAACATCTGCGGAGAGCCGTTTTTCCGCTAGTTCGAAGGAAAGTTTGGTACGGGTAGAGTTTTCAAAAAAAATGTTGGCAATCGTGACATCTCTTAAAGAAGGTACCTTTTTGATCGGACGGTTGATGACCTCTTTAAAATTAGCAGCAGTATTAAATATGAGCTCGATGTCCTCTTTTGTAAGAGGCTTAATTCCAAGGAGGTGTTTTGTACTTAATTGACTCATTCTTCTCGGCTAATCAACCAGATATTATCTTCTTTTCCTTGCTCTGCCAGTTCTACCTGCACCTTTTGGGACTGGATGGTATTTACCTTCCTCCCGATGTAGTTAGCCTCGATCGGAATGTGACGACTGTAGAGTCTGTCTATCAGGACAAGTAGTTCCACTTTGTCAGGTCGTCCAAACGTATTCATAGCATCTAAAGCTGCACGGACAGATCTTCCGGTAAAAAGTACGTCATCAACCAAGATGACTTGTTTACCTTCAATTTCAAAATCAATTTTTGTCTGACTTGGTGTGATCGGGGTATCTCGCCTCCGAAAGTCATCTCGGTGAAAAGTAGTGTCCAGGTAGCCAAGATGAACTTTACTATTAATGATCTTAGAAAGCTCGTTTTTAATTCTTTCTGCAAGGAAAATACCTCTTGGCTGCATACCGATGATCACCGACTGAGAAAAGTTCTCGTGAACTTCAATAAGTTGTTGACACAATCGGCTGATCGTGGCACTGAGTAGTTGGCTATCGAAGAGCAGGCGTTTCTGCATGATTTAAATTGCCGCAAAAATAAATGGATTGGATTAATTCGTTTGAGAGTTTTTATCAAACTTTATTTTATTAAGGTAGAATACCCGCCGGTCTATTTTCCCGACCAGACCGCTCTCGTTTTTGATGGTCTGCTCTCCATAGGCAAATAGGGTGTTGTCATACCAGTTTTCCAATCCTTCTACTTGTGGGTCTTTTGTTTTCACTTCGTCCGCATCAAAACTGAGTCGTACCGGATTAAACGTTCTTCCCTCTACGATCTCATTTCCATTGATGACTTTTGACCGTATTTCATTTTCCTGCAAGTACATCAGGACAATTTGCTCTCCTACGGTTGATATTTTTACATTTTCGGATAAAGAATAACTCTGAATGTCTTCAATCTTAAAAGTATTGTCCCAAATGATGTTGCAATTGCGATCAAAACCCACGACTACTGCGTGTGTGTATTTATATCCCAGGAAATAAGGATTAAAGGACTGTGCTCCTCCTCGGCTTGTCGTACCAAATCCATTGGGACTAAAAGCACCACCAGGGTTATTATTGTAGCTGTATCTTGGATAATAAGCTTCCGCAATCATGATGTATTCATCATCTTGCTGGATGATTTTATGCACTAGCAAGCGATAGCTGAATTTCTTTGTCTTCCCGCGCTCTTTTTTTCTGGCGATTCTGTTTTTAATCCGCTTTTCTCTCCTTGGTCTCAGGTACGAAAAAAAATTATCAAGTTCTGCAAACGGATAATATTGGTTAAACTGCTGAACACCATTTACAAACTTACTTAGGTAAAACCCCTGACTATAAAAAGGTGATTTTTTGGAATGCGTGCCGGCCAGATATTGAAAGCCATTAGAAAACGTAGTGCTTGCCGCGTCCAGTAAACTTTTCTTTTCTCCCGGGTTGATCAGGTTATCCTGGATCAGGTCGCCTTTTGAAGTAAATGTTTTTACTCTGACGGTAAGGCGCTTGTTTCTCATCTTTTCAGAAAGAATCACGGTAAACAACTCAGAATCTTTGTCTACTACCAGATCAATCATATCATTTTTATTATCATAAAACCCCGGAACCACTCTTGGTATTTTGTCGTGGATGTTGTAAGTGATGATTACCGGTCGGAAATTGGCATAGCCCGCAATTAAAAGCGTTTCACCAATGGATTCAAAGTGTGAAATATTTATAGGAAATACGGTGGTTATTTCATAGGCCTGGGACTTTTTACTTTTGGCATTTACTTGCAAGACCAGCAAGTCCTGACTTCGAAACCTGTTTTTATTGAAAAGCAGGTAAAACCTACCATCAAAGTATTCATATCCGAGTAATGTTCCCTCGGCGGGGATGATTTGTTTTTGAGACCATTGAACATTAAAAGCAGTGTCCACCATGTGAAGTATCCACTCATAGCCCCCTCCCCTGATAGGGTTTCGTGTTTCCTCGATGACCAAGACGCCTTCTATGTCTCCGGGTACAACGTAAAACTCAGAGTCAGACCTGATCTTTTCAAATTCGATGCGATTGGGTTGTGAGATAATAACGCTGGTATCCTTTGGGACTTTCTTTTTCTGAGCGAAAAGAAGAAGGGGGGTGAGGCAAAAGAATAGGAGTAGTTTTTTCATGGGGGATTTTTAATAATTACAAATCAATTCATCTTTTGTTCGCTAAGCGCAATAATTATGTCAAACTCTTCTTGTGTTACGGGTTGAACCGATAGCCTGGGATGAGTGACTAGTTTCATCTGGTTGAGGCGTTCATCAGCCTTTATTTCAATAAGGGTAACCGGCCTTTTGAGCTTTCTCAAGGGCGTTATATCCATGACATACCACCGATCATCACCTGTAGTCGGGTCCGGGTAATGTTCTTTGACTACTTCGGCAACACCCACTACGCTTTTTTCTGATACCGAGTGGTAAAACAAACATTGGTCACCTACCTTCATTAACTTAATGTTATTTCTGGCTTTAAAGTTTCTTACACCATCCCAGTGATCTCTCCCTAATTTCACGAAATCATCCCACGAGTAGGTTTCCGGTTCGCTTTTTATTAACCAATAGTTCATACTCGTTTTTAAAATAAATCTAACAAAAAGGGAGTTGTTTATATTTTTAATTGAGTTCAGGTTTTTAAGTTTGATAAAAGCTTAGAAGCCAAACAATTTATACTTGCCAACCGAAAAGGAGTCATAAAAGCATTTTTTTGTTTCAAACGAAAGCATGTCAAAAGCCATTTTATATACATGAAGATTCTCATTATTCGTTTTTCATCTATTGGAGATATTGTATTAACAACTCCAGTGGTCAGAAACCTTAAGATACAAAGAGATGCCATCGTTCATTACGTCACGAAGCAAGCATATCGTTCCATCCTTTCAAGTAATCCCTACATAGATAAAATTCATGTTTTGAATGGTTCGCTGGGTTCTCTCATCACAGAGTTAAGAAAGGAAAATTTTGATGTCATCATTGATCTTCATAACAACCTTAGGTCCAGGATCATAAAAGCAAGACTGAGAAAGAAGAGTTTCACGTTTCATAAGCTAAACCTAAAAAAATGGATTTTCGTCAACTTCAAAATCAATCTACTTCCTAATGTACACATCGTTGATCGTTACATGCAGACGGTGCAGCCACTGGGTGTGAAGATGGACAATTTGGGGTTGGATTATTTCATTCCTGAGAAAGACGAAATAGAAGACGAGTGGCTGCCGGAAACCCATAAAAGTGGGTTTGCCGTTTTCGTGGTCGGAGCTAAGTTTAAAACGAAAAGACTGCCTGTAAAGCGAATGATTGAACTATGCGACCGCATTAATAAGCCCATTGTCTTAGTAGGAGGAAAAGAGGATCAGGAAGTTGCTGAGGAGATTACTGCTTTTTTTGAGCCAGGGTCGCAAGAGGTAGAAAAAGAGATGGAAGTTTTGAATAAGAAAACGGTTATTTTCAATGCATGTGGTAAATTTTCACTGAATCAATCAGCCTCTATTATTTCAAAAGCGAATTGGGTATTTACGCACGATACAGGGATGATGCACGTTGCGGCTGCTTTTAAAAAGTATGTGTTTTCCATTTGGGGCAATACCACGCCTCTATTTGGAATGTTCCCTTACCGGACGCAGTTCATCATATTTGAAAACAACAAAATCGGGTGCAGACCCTGTTCTAAAATAGGGTTTGAAAAGTGTCCTAAGGGCCATTTTAAGTGCATGAACGACCTTACGTTTGATTTTTATTTGCCTGATTAAGCGGGCTCATTTAGCACTAGTGTCAAGTCAACGTTTAAATGACGGATAAGGCAGCCGCAGATTTTGTGGTAGGCTAAGCGGCCGCCGCTGCGGGGAGTTTTTTGTAACGCTGGAATAGCTCAAAAGATGCCTTGGATTTTCCGTAGGTTTAGGTGCGGCCGGCTAGGCTTGACTTGACACTAGTTCTTTGTAAAAAAACTTACTCCACCAGATATTGATTGGATTCCACATAGTCAAAATCAGGGGCATCTTTAAAAAACTGTCTTAGTTGCCAAACGTGACCCGCTCCATAAATAAGTAGGAGCCTTTCCTCCTTGTCAAAAGAGGCGACGTCGTATGCATTAGCAAAAATCCGAAGATTTCTGCGGTACCATCTGGCGACACCATCTGCCCCAATGTAGTGATCTCCGGCTCCCTCGATTATCGAGGTAAGATAGGCCTGGTGGTCCTTAAGCCTATTTTTAGGATGATTCAGCCAGGTTAAGTGTTCTATTAAACTGCGAACAGCTTTTAACGAATCGCCCAGTTGATAAAAAGACTCAAAACCGTACCGGAAATACTTCTCATCTTGCCCTTTTGATTTTAGGTAACCTTCACTGTCATAATGATCCCAATCCAGATCCGCCCCAAACCAATGAGCAGATGCATCCGAACAATAAACCTTGTCATGGCCCAGTTTTTTTGCAAGCTTGAAACCAATTTGATAGCCTTCATCATGTTTATCAACTATTTTAAATGACCCGTTGAGGTAATCCTGGAATTGTTTATTGACGATGCTATCTGATTTTATCCGGTTCCATTCCAGAAGAATTTTAGTGGGCTGATAGCTTTCAAGCTTACCTAAAAGTACATCTAGCTCTTTTTGCCTATCCGGCTGTAGAATGTCGAAAGGAAATTTTTGTTTGTAGCTATCCAAGCCTGGATTACTGAAATGAAAAACACCCAGGACCATCACTTTTGCCTGGTGCGGAACCAGAAACAGGTTGGGATCGGTAATTGAATCCATTTTTCCTGCTTGATTGGGTTTATCAGCTCTTGTTCTTGATTGATCTTGTTCACAAGAGTTTAGAATAATCAAGACATAGGTGAGTATCAGAAGATTTTTCATTTTTGAAAGGTGAATTTTAAAGATGTGTGATTGATGAATCTGTATTAACTAATGAATACTTAAGACCAAACTTACTGTTTGAGGATAAGAAAGAGAACAAAAGCTGAGATGAATATAATCAGGTTTATGACTATGAAAATGAAGGGCATTTTACTTTTCAAACTAGATGAACGGATTGGCGTTTTTCTCGGCAAAAGCTAACATGTTGATTTTTTACAAAGGTAGAAACCTCATGATCATGATTTAGTGTCAAGCTCTCAACGTTTAGAACTACTCACTCCATTCTATTTGGTGAATTTTCTACTTTTGATCCCTATGAAGTTTTTGTTCCTTGTACGTCATGCCAAGTCCTCCTGGTCGTTTGATTTACCCGACCACGACCGCCCCTTAGGAAAAAGAGGGAGAAAAGATGTGGTGAAGATGGGAAACTACCTGGCCGCCAACCATGCTCCTCCGGATCACCTCATTTCCAGTACAGCGAGCCGCGCTTTTTATACGGCACTCCATTTCTGCGATCAATTCAAAGTGGACGAAAGCAACATTGAGCTCAATCAAGGTCTTTTTCACGCAGGGGCGCAGCAAATACTAAACGTGATTCGGTCCGCTAAAAATTGTGAAAGATTAGCCGTTTTTGGACACAACCCTGGCTTTACTGACTGCGCCAATCAATTGACCAATAGCATGATCCCTAACGTACCTACCTGCGGAGTAGTTGGCATTTCTTTTCCGGTTGAAAATTGGCAAGACGTCAGCTTCGGGTTGGGGAAGCAGGAATTTTTCTATGTGCCTAAGGGCGTTTAATTACAAAATATACCGGCTCAAATCCTTGTCCTTCACGAGGTCTTTCAGTTTTTCCTGAACCAGACTTTTATCAATAACTACCTGTGCGTTTGGCCCGATCGTATCCGGGATGTCGAATAAAATTTCGTTCAAAAGCCGGCTCATTACTGTATGTAACCTTCTTGCTCCAATGTTTTCCACTTCCTCATTGATCTGAAAGGCCATGGCAGCTATTTCTTCTAGTGCATCGTCCTGAAAAGTAAGCGTCACCTCTTCTGCTCCCACCAAAGCCTCATACTGCTTCGTCAGTGCGTTTTTGGGTTCGGTCAGGATGCGTAGAAAATCGGCTTTTGTCAGGTTATCTAATTCAACACGGATCGGAAACCGACCCTGAAGCTCAGGGATCAGATCTGACGGCTTGCTGAAATGAAAAGCACCTGCGGAGACAAAAAGGATGTGATCCGTATTGATCACTCCGTATTTGGTATTCACCGCACTTCCTTCTACAATGGGTAGCAGGTCTCGCTGGACACCCTCCCTGCTTACATCAGGTCCTTTTCCTCCCCCGGAGCCTCCCTGCGCAATCTTATCTATCTCATCTATGAATATGATGCCCGTATTTTCCGCTTTTTGTATGGCCTCATCTTTTACTTCGTCCATGTCAATCATCTTGGACGTCTCCTCTTCAAGAAGAATCCTTCTGGCTTCTGCAATGGTCACTTTTCGCTTCTTTTTCTTTTTAGGAAGCATGTTTCCGATCATCTCCTGCAGGTTGATCATAGAAGCTTCGTCCATACCGGCCCCACCGATCATTCCCAGGTTGCCGCTGGCAGGTTGCGCGACATCAATTTCCACCTTTCGGTCCTCCATCTCTCCGTTTCGTATCTTTTCCCTAAAACGCGCTCGGGTCTGTTCGTTCAGTTCCACCTCGTCTTCGGGCTCATCGCTCCCTAACTTGACAGCATAAGGGTGTGGGCTTCCTTTAAGAGGCGGGATCAGCGCATCTAAAATGATGCTCTCTACGGCCTCTGCGGCTTTCTCTTTTACTTCTTCTTTTTTTGAGACCTTAACCATATTGACCGACTGCTCCACAAGGTCCCGGACCATACTTTCCACGTCCCTGCCGACATAGCCTACTTCTGTAAATTTAGAAGCCTCTACTTTTGTGAAAGGTGCATCGGAGATTTTCGCCAATCTTCTGGCAATTTCTGTTTTACCAACACCTGTAGCTCCTATAAGAAGAATGTTGTTAGGAACAATTTCACCCTGTATGTCTTCTTGTACATTCATTCGTCTCCAACGATTTCTCAAAGCGATGGCAACGTTTCGTTTGGCTTCATGTTGGCCAATGATGTACTTATCGAGCTCTTCGACTATCTCTTTAGGTGTTAAATCCTTCTTTATCATAAAATTTTTTTAAAATCGTTAAGGTTAGTTTGGACACTAATAAAACTTGTCCCTCCGGCGGCATGGTAGGTGGCACGTGAAAATCTTACGCTAAATTGTTTGATGCCTAACATTAATCCATAAGAAAACCCTGCTCCACCTCCAATTTCATCTAGCTTTAGTTCTTGTTTCCTTTTGTGGTTATACCCAAACAATACTTGAAAATTTTTACTCAATAACAATTCAACCCCGAAATTAACTCGTCTCATTACTTTATCAACCTGATTGTTGGATCTCCCCTGTCCGTCCGATTCATTGACTACATTACGATTAACAAGATTTAAGGTCGTAATAGTAAATTTTAGGGGCATGTATTCCGGTTTAAATGAGGTACCTACTTTTACATCAAACGGGATCGTCTCTTTTGTTAATTCGTTATAATTGGAAACAACTCCACCGATGTTTGAAAACACCATCCCGAGCGTCCAGTTCTTACTTACATCAAAGGTTCCACCAATATCTCCAATAACGGAGGTAGAACTAAAGTTTTCGATGGATGAATGTGCCAGTTTTAGATTAATACCTAAGACTACCGGACCAAGCCGATGCGCTTTTCCTAATGATAATACATAATCATTTGCATTGAACGTTCCTGTAAGGTTGCCGGTAGCATCTGTTGCGTCGAAAGACCCAAAATTGAGGTAATTTAATCCGATGGCAACCACTCCAAGCTTTTTCATTTCGAACGCATAAGCGCCTGTGTAGCTACTTACGTCGGCAAAATATGGGTTGATCGTAAAAAAAATGGAGCCTTTTTTTACCGAATCCAATATGGCCGGATTTTCAAAAAACTGAGAGATGTCCCCATCGTTAATGGATATAGAAGTTCCCGCTAAAGCTGCTGTCCGCGCATTTGTTACCACATTGGCCATTTGGTACCCGTTACTTCCACCTACCTGACCAGATAGAAGAAAAGGGATGAACAAGCCGATGATGGGTAAATATCTCAAGCCTTTACTTCTTCTGGTAAAATGAATTTAATCGGATGCTTTACTGGTTGATCGGTTATAGCAATATCCAACACTTCGGGAACATATTCCACAAAATTTATTTTCAGACCTTTCAGGTATTTTTCACTAATCTCCTCCAGGTCTTTTTGATTCCTCTTACACAAGATGATTTCCTTGATACCAGCGCGTCTGGCGGCCAGTATTTTCTCTTTTATCCCCCCAACAGGTAGTACTTTTCCTCTGAGTGTGATCTCTCCGGTCATGGCAAGCTGCTTCTTTACCTTTCGCTGTGTAAAAACAGAAGCCAACGAAGTAAGCATGGTAATCCCTGCTGACGGTCCGTCCTTGGGAATCGCTCCTGCTGGGACGTGTACATGCAGGTCATAATTGTCGAAGGTACGATAGTCTATTTTTAGTTTTTCGGAGTGAGATCTGAGGTAAGACAGTGCTGCTACGGCAGACTCTTTCATGACATCACCTAGCTGACCAGACAAGGTTAGCTTCCCTTTCCCTCTGCTTAGTGAGGACTCAATAAATAAAATATCGCCTCCAGCCGGTGTCCATGCCAGCCCGGTTACCACGCCGGGAACAGAGTTGTCTTCGTAATTTTCCTTATCAAATATCTCAGGTCCCAAAATATCCCGAACCCTCAGGTCGGTAATTTTTTTGTCGTATTCTTCTTCCATAGCTACAGACTTGGCTACGTTTCTGATAACTGCTGCGATTTTCCTTTCCAGCGTCCTCACCCCGGACTCCCTTGTGTAGGCGTTGACCAACTTAGTCATGGCACTTTTATCAAAGGTAATGTCGGTATTTTTTAGACCATGTTCCTTTTTTTGTTTGGGGATTAAGTGCTTTTTGGCTATTTCCATCTTTTCTTCGATGGTATATCCACTAATATCAATGATCTCCATCCGGTCTCTTAACGCAGGTTGAATCGTTTCTAAAGAGTTTGCCGTTGCAATGAAAAGCACCTTTGATAGGTCGTAATCAACCTCCAGATAGTTGTCTTTGAACGCCATGTTTTGCTCAGGGTCCAATACTTCTAACAAGGCAGATGACGGGTCTCCTCTGAAATCGGAACTGACCTTGTCAATTTCATCTAAAATAAAGACGGGATTTGAAGACTTAGCCCGATTAATGTTTTGAATGATTTTACCTGGCAACGCACCAATGTACGTTTTTCGATGACCTCTTACCTCAGCCTCATCGTGTACACCACCTAAGGACATACGAACGTATTTCCTGTTCAATGCGTCCGCAATGGACTTGCCAAGCGACGTCTTACCCACCCCAGGAGGACCATACAAACAAAGGATTGGTCCTTTTAAGTCCTGTTTTAGTTTCCTGACGGCGAGGTACTCAATGATTCGCTCTTTAACTTTTTCGAGGCCAAAATGGGCTTTGTCAAGCACTTTTTTTGCGTGAGTTAAGTCGAAATTGTCTTCAGTTACCTCATTCCAGGGCAGGTCTACCAGTAGCTCTGCATAATTCATAGCAACGGGAAACTCTGCCGCCGCCGGGTTCATTCTGGAAATTTTATCCAGTTCCTTATCAAAGTGCTGCCCGATTTCTTCAGGCCAATCTTTTTCTGCTCCTTTTTTACGCAAAGCCGCAACTTCCTGATCAGGTCCGTCCTGTCCTAATTCGTCTTGCAGGATTCGTATTTGATTCCGAAGGAAATAGTCTCGCTGCTGCTGATCGATGTCCGTATGTACCTTTTCCTGGATCTCCTGCTTGAGTTCAAGCATCTGCATATCCTTTAACATGTACTGAAGCAATAGCTCTGCACGGTCTTTCGGATCATTTATCTCTAAGAGCTTCTGTTTATCACTGACTTCAGCATTGACGTTAGACGACAAAAAATGAGTCAGAAATTGGAAGTTTTCTATATTATCAATCGCAACTTGAGCCTCTCTTGGTATCTCGGGACTCAATGCCATGATCTTCGATGCTGTATCCTTTAGCGATTGCGTAATCGCTTCTTGTTCTTTTTTGTTGATTGTTAATGAACCATCATCAATGAGTTTGAAATTCACAAGATGGTGGGGGTCTTCCTGAACTTCAGAAGTTACTTCAAACCTTTTTTGTCCCTGAATAATGATCGTTGTGTTTCCATCGGGGAGGACAATCATTTTAAGAATTCTGGCCACTGTTCCAATCCGAAACATGTCTTTAAAACTCGGGTCCTCAGTCTTTGTGTTTTTCTGAGCCAATACTCCTACGATCCGATCTCCCTTATAAGCTTTTTTCACCAATCGAATGGATTTAGATCTACCCACAGTAATAGGGAGGACGACCCCAGGGAATAAAACCGTGTTTTTTATTGGTAGAACAGGCAGTGACTTAGGAAGCTTATCTTCAGTGAGTTCCTGATTATCCTCATGGGATATGATCTGGATCAGTTCTTCCGAATCATTTGTCATAAATTCTTCTAAGGAAATCGAATTATTTTCTTTGTTAATCATATTTATGCCAAAATGGCAGATTTCTTCTTTTATCTTTCCATTTCAAAGGAACGGTACATAGGTGTCAATCTGTGTGCCAAATGAAGTTCGATTTCAAATAGTATTACCTTTGGCTCGTTAAACAAACATAGCTGACGAAACGACAGTATGCGCTTACTATTTCTATGCTTTCTGTATACAATAACCAGCTCCTTCTTTAATGACTGCATAGGCCAAAATAAGAATAAAGAAGCTTTATTGGTTACAGATTCTGTTCCTGATGACGTGGTCTTCAATGTTTATGAATTTGAAGGAATAAACAAATATCCAGAATATTTTAATAAACAAAAGTTAGCCCATATTATTCAATTGGATCGTGAACAGAAATGGGAGGAACTTTTTAATGCACTGAAAGATTATGTTAAGCGATTCGGTATTCAAAATTTTTACAAAGACACCAAGCTAATCTGGCGTCTGGCAAAGATGACCGAACTCTTTGGTGACCCTCAGGATGCGAAAACCCTTTACCGGATGGTGTTGAGGCATCACTATAAGGGGATTGACATCAAAGAGATCGAACTTTACTATGATTCCTTAAACAAGCAGGCGACGGAGCAATTTGTGCCAATCGACTACTACTATGAGTTGGTTGAGCATCGAAAGCTGATCGATACCTTACAGCCGCCAAGGGGTGTATTACTAAACATGGGCATGTTGGTAAATAGTACAAGCGCAGATTATGGCCCGTCTCTTAACATCAATAACGATGTGTTAGTATTTACCTCCAAACGAAAAAAAGTTGACGAGACGATTCGTTTTCGAGAAGATGAGGACATCTTTTTTAGTAGAAAAGACCCTTATGGTACGTGGTCTAAAGCAAAACCCATCGCGGACCTTAACTCACCTTATAATGAAGGCTCTCCGTGTATCAGTGGAGATGGTAAGGTGCTGGTATTCTCACGATGCGAGTGCCTGGAATGCTACGGAGATTGTGATTTGTTTATCACAGAAATGAAAAGTGATAGCACGTGGGGGCCGGTTGAGAATATGGGAACGAATGTCAATAGTGTAAGTTGGGATTCACATCCGGCATTATCCCACAAAGGAGATACCCTGTATTTTTCATCGGATCGGCTGGGAGGTTTTGGTCTGGCAGATATTTACTACACCGTCAAGGATTCGAGAGGAAGGTGGGAACCTGCAAAAAATATGGGGCCAGTTATCAATACCAGGCAAAACGACGTCAGTCCATTTTATCACCCCATCTATGATGTCTTGTATTTCAGTTCGAATGGACAACTGTACAACTTTGGAGAATTCGATATCTATAAATCTTATAAAATAGGTGACCATTGGACAGAGCCCAAAAACATTGGTCCGTTGGTGAATGGCAGAGGGAGTGAGTTTTATTTCACGATCGACTCGGACTCAGAGTTAATATTTTATGCCAGGTCTTCAACCAGAGATCTGAACAAACAAGATATCTATTCTTTCCCTCTTCCTATGGATGCACAGCCGGAAGCAACCACCAAAGTCTCCGGTACACTAACAGACTCCATTACAGGAGTGCCATTTAAGGGAATTGTCTCCATTGTAGATCTCGATAGGGGGCAGGAAGTAGCCCCTAGGTTTTTGAATAACGATGGGTCTTTTGAGTTTGAGCTTGTTAACAAACGAAACTACCTGCTGATTTTACAAGGAGATGATTTCTTTCGAATCGAAGAGGTTTTCTTCCTTGACGGCCCGATGGAGCTTCATAAAGTGACCGAGCCTCTAGCAAGCCGTGTGAAATTCGAGTCGATCGAGTTTGATGTAGGAAAGTCGGTTTTAAAAACGGAGATGTACGCCGATTTAAATAAAGTAGTGAATTTCCTATATGATAACATTGATTTCAAACTCCGAATATCCGGTTATACCGATTCACTGGGTGATCCAGGCAAAAACTTGAAGCTATCTAAAGAAAGGGCACAAAATATCCGTGACTACATCGTCATATTCGCCGGGATTTACAAAGGGCGTGTTGAATATGAAGGCTATGGGGATACGAAGCCGATTGTTGAAAACGAAGTTACTGAAGCGGACAGAAAACTAAATCGGCGGGTTGAGTTTGAAATTTATCGCGAAGCACCCACACCTCCCGATCCTAATGATGAGGATTTTTAATTCATAGTGTACCTACTTCATTGCTT
>JBCCXH010000062.1:0-16479 GCA_039192005.1 Bacteroidota bacterium | reverse complement strand
TCTGTGATATCCAAAATGGCACTCGCACTAATTGATCAATGTGAGGATAAAAAATCTTCCAGACCGCAAAAAAGATTAAAAGCCTGTCTGAATGACAAATACCGAGAAAAAACATTAAAAATCTAACATGCAATCGCCCTGGGTCAAAGGAGCTATTTACATCTTTGATAAAGGATATGCCTACTATCAGGTTTGGAAAGAATGGACCAAAATGGGGGTGTTCTATGTGACTCGTCTTAATGAAAATGCCAACTATGAAGTAGTGGAAGGAGTAGTGAATCACCTCAGTGACTATGCAGACGGAGGAATTATAAGTGATCAAAAAATCTTGTTAAAAGAAGGGTTGGAAGCTCGTTTGGTGATTTTTAAAGATCATGTAAGTGGTAAGATGCTATACTTCGTTTCCAATATGTTTGACTATGAGGCGATGACCATCGTGCAGCTTTATAAGTACCGATGGAACATTGAAGTACTTTTCAAGCAGTTGAAGCAGAATTTTAAGCTATGTTATTTTTTCTCGGACAGCTCCGAAGGCATTAAGACACAAATTTGGATTGCTTTAATAGCCCAGTTGATTTTTTCTGTCATCCATCGTCAGATTAAAGAGACCGAACGTTTTGTTACCCTGGTTAATGTGGCTTCCAATAATATGACCTCCTATGTTAGTCTGGTTAAATTCATGAAGGCAGATAAACTAAAACCTCAGGAACGCGATCTGGAAATAATACAACTACAATTATTCAAAATGGAGGGGGAGGGTACTTTTGATAATAGCTCAAAAACAAGACTAAACAGCTCATAATCATACTTTTTTAACAAATCTCTATTTTGTCGGATGTCAGTAAAAAAGTACTGCCTTTTTTAATGTCCAATGCCTGTTATTTTTCTTCCATAAGGACTTTCATAAAAAAGGGGAAGAAAAATAAAAGCAGTAGCTACGAACTACTGCTTTTTACTCACCTAATCAATAACTTCCTTTCAGAAGCAATCGTATGCTAATCAAAATGCAGGGACCGAGTTGATTAGTTTAACGTGATAGTAAATGTAGCACCAGGTCTGAAATCAAAACCTTCGCCAATCTCTACTACCAAACTAGTATTTGAGTCAATTCTTAAATTAACAGAGCTATTATCAGAAGTGAAACCCGTTACATTTTGTGGAGTCGCAAAGTTTAAATAATAGCGATCGAACGTACCAGGTTCAAGTACTCGGTAAAGTGCTCCATACGTGGGATCATCTGTTCCTGCGACTAATTCATAAGTGATACTGTTCTCACTGATGTCAACATCATATAAACCTAATAAGTAAGCAGGGAACTCAGTATCGGATGTGACCGATGAAGTAGCAAACAAGGCACCTTCATCAAGTTCAAAAAGTTGTTCTACCGGAAGTTCCGTACCGGAAGTAAAACCATCTGACTGAAAAGTGTTATTAATGACTACAGATGACCCGATCGTGATGGGCGTAACAGTGCCATTGTCATCGTCTTTACAAGAAAATGTAAAAATGGATAATGCGAATAAAATAATTAAGTGTGAATTACTTTTGAGAGTGTTCATTATATCGAGTTTAAAAATTGTGGCATGTAGGAGAACACGTTATGTTTCTCCATCACATGCTGTTAATGGATAATTATTGTGTGCTTTAATATTTATGGTTGTCCAATGAATTGACTTTCAGGGTTTTTTATAAAAAACGGTCTGTATATCATTGGTGAAAGAATCTGTTATGGCACTATGGTTTTGTTGCATTTTGATTATTAATAATAGGAAAATTCAAATAACACAAAAGCATGGAAGATCACCGTTATCAAAATGATGACAAGAATGGTAAAAGTGTAACTCAGTCGGTAGGTTTAAGGATTTAGTGGTTTTTCAGGATTTGCGAAAGTTATTTTCAGCTTATCCTGACTTATTAGACACAATCGAATACTATTTACCTCACCTTTTTGTAATTAGTATTCCCGATGCCCAAATCATACAGCCTGGATAAAAACTTGATTTTGAACACTCCTTCATCAGGAAGAAAAGCAGCTTACTGTTACTTACGTTTTTGACCAGTTTAAAATCTTTTAGATTTGGGGTCATACGGGCAGGTATTATTGATAAGTGAAGGAATGAATACCTAAACATTAGCATTTCATTGATGAAGCGTACAGTTATGATTATCCACTTATTCCTGATGGGTGGCATGAGCAATCTTTTGAGTGCAAACGATTCAACCAATAAAGATCTTTTTGAAAGGGTATTGACGGTCATACAAATGGATAATTTCCATGAAACCTCATTACAATCATTTGGACTTGTTAAAGGGACGAAAAGTGTTGAAAGTATGTTTTACAGCGATAGTGGATTGGGTAGCAGGATTCAGGGCGGATCGTATTACGTAGGAGATAAATACCTCAAACGCCATTTCGATAGGCAGGGAAACCTCACTGATGAATACCTCTTAACTCCTGATAGCCTTAAAACTAAAGCCCATGAAATTTACACCTATTCGAATGGGCGGCTAGTCTCTGTTAATTATGTATCTAGAAGCAGGCATTACCCTCGTTCGCGAAAATGGGACAACCTGTTTGTAAAATACGAATATCAGGAAAGTGAGTTAAGTACCACTTACCTTGGAAGAGTAAAGAAAGATACGGTGATCTATGAATGGTTCCGCTTTACCGGAGATTCTGTAGCAAACAAAGTGGACGAAGTTCAAACCTATCAAAATCAACGTTTTAGTAAAGACAGTCAACGTTTTATTACCTGGGTTTATGACTCAACGAGGCAGGAATTAAAGAGAACGATCGATCGAATGGAAGCATTTTCAGATCATAGGGTAGTTGACTCATTAAAATATCAGTTTCACCGTAATGGAAAGGTTAAGTCTGTTCATCATTATGAGAATGGGATAGTAGACCTTGTGAAAGAATACAACGATTCCGGTCGGTTAACTTCTTCCATCAACCCCATTTATAGCCTTCATAAATTCATTGATTACAATGAGAATGGATTGATAGTTTTGGAAGAATCAGGTACGTTAAAAGTAAAATACACCTACCTGGAGTTTGATGTTAGAGGTAACTGGGAACTTAGAGAAATCTCTCAAACCGATAACGGGGAAAACGTTGTTGTCTATGAAAAAAGGATCATCACGTATTTCCAATAGTGATAGGAGTTAGCCCACCCAAGCACAAATAGCGTGGAGAAGTACAAACCATCTGTTTCAAACCTTGCTTCGGGAGTCCTGCTCATTAGAATTATCTCATTATCCGCAAAGTAATTAATCGCAATACTATGCTATTTCGTATTTTTCCGGTTCATGTTCAATAACGGCCAGGTATTTCGGAGAAGAGATATCCACGATATGTATGGTGGGAACAGGCAAAGTGGCATCAGTCCTTCAGCAAAGACACCTTACATTTTCATCTTTACCGGATCCAATGGTGAACAACATGGTTACAAAGACGAATGGCTAAATGAAGACGTCTTTTCATACACCGGTGAAGGGCAAAGTGGTGACATGCAGTTCACTAAAGGCAATCTGGCATTAAGAAATCACCTGTCTGAAGGGAAAAGGGTTTTTCTATTTGAATACATCGCAAAAGGCACCGTGAAATTCATTAGTGAGCTTGGTTTTTTAGATTGTGATTTTTTTGAGACGCCTGATACCTCAGGAAAACTTAGGATAGGGATTAAATTCTTCTTCCATCCGGTAGGAGAGAACAAGTACTTGATTCCTGACGAACTAAAATCGACCAGATCCATTGCTGAACCAAAAGAAGTATACAATGGCATCAGAAAACCCAATGTTACGGAAAGAAGTGGGCTGATTACATCAAGGGTTGGCCAGGGAGCCTACAGAAAAAGCATCCTGCATAGGTGGTCCTATAAATGCGCAGCAACCGGTTACGACGATACACGTATCCTGATCGCGTCGCACATCCAACCATGGAAGGATGCCACCGACGAACAACGATTAGACGTAGATAATGGGATCTTGCTGTCGCCTGATTTTGACGCCTTGTTTGATAAATATCTCATCAGTTTTGATGTCTCGGGAAAGATAATTTTAGGTTCGGAAATTAAAAACACCTCCCTTATATCCCTTGGAATCACGGGGAAAGAAAAAATAGACCGCCTGACGGACGGCAACAAACATTACCTAACGAAACATAACCAAAAGGTACGCTAATCATCTGCTTTTAATTAAAATGATGGAAATCGTCCGGGTTTGAAATGCCGCATAGACGAGGTTTATCCTGAAAAATTCAGGTGTTATTTATTGGGGCAGGCTTATGCTACCTTGAGCGTTTATCTCATGAATTAAGCGGGTTATAACTCATACCGGTTACGGTCATGATTCGCAGGAAATAGCACCAGTCAATTTGTTTTAGTTAATTTCCCGGTACTTTTTTTAAAATGAGAAAACCTAATCATCAATCGAATGTTTAACAAAACCTATTCCGGCCGCCCGAGACGCTGGAAACTGATCCTTATGCTGACCTTCCTTTTGGTCATAAAAGGGTATACGCAAAAGAAAGTGGTCAACATTGGCATTGTTACCACCTGTGAGGAAGAGAGTTGGCCACAGTTTGCCAATGCCATACTCAATGAAGCCCGTTTACTTCTTAAGTCGGAGTATCGGTTGGTGCTGGACGAGCGCAACGTCCTCCAGGGTGACTGTAACCCGGAGCAGGCCAAAAGAAACCTCGATCAGCTTTTAGCCAGAGGGTCGGTTGACATGGTGTTGGGGTTGGACGCTATCAGCTCGCATGTCCTCGCAAAAAATGGCCCTTATCCCAAACCTGTCATTGCCGTCACCGTATTGAATGCCCAGGTGCAAAACATCCCCATTACTTCCAAAGGAACCTCAGGAGTTAAAAACCTTACGTACCTGAAGCTTCCTTATTCTCCCCTGCGGGACCTGGAAGTTTTCCAGAATTTGATCGGGTTTAAAAAGCTGGCCATTTTACAGGATGAAAACCTGTTCAATACCATTCCGGAAATGAAAACCTACCTTGATCAGGGAGTCACAAAACAAGGGGTCACGTATGACTTTTTGTTTACGGAAAATACCGCTGCTGCCACCCTCAATAAACTGGATGCAGCATGTGATGCCGTTTATTTATTCCCTTCCGATAAGTTGTCGGATGAAGCATACCAGAAACTCATCGACGGCATCAACGAAAGAGGATTGAAATCCTTTTCCCTATTTGGCCGACTGGATGTGGAGCGAGGCGTGCTGGGCGGCATGGCCCCAACCTCCAACATAGAGCAAATCATCCGGAGAATCGCACTGAACATCCAGCGCTACCTCAACGACGAAGACCTGGAAGACCTGAATGTCAAAATTTTACAAAAAGAAGAGTTTGTCATCAACATGGCGACTGCCCGAAAGATCGATTTCAGCCCGAGCTGGGATGCGTTGGCAGAAGCCGTACTGATCAACGAAGAACGCGACGACATCGCACGAACCATCAATATTTTTGATGCCATCAGTGAAGGGCTGGAACAAAACCTGGACGTAGAAGTCGCTCGAAAAGATGTGGAAATTGTAGAAGAAGACGCTACGATCGCCAAGTCCTTTTTGATGCCGGAATTAAACGCATCTGCTTCACATACGGTAGTGGATGAAAACACCGCAAATGCTGGTTTCGGTCAAAACCCTCAGAATAAGGGGGCCGGTAGCCTTCAACTGAGTCAAACGGTTTTTTCCGAACAGGTTTTGGCTAACAATCGCATCCAGCAGTACCTGTTGGCAGCACAAAAGGAAGCGCTGGAAGTACAATCACTGGATGTGGTTTTGGATGTGGCGACGGTCTACCTCAATTTGATGCAGGCCAAAACCGGTGAGCTCATTCAAAAACAGAATCTGGAACTTACCAGAAAGAACCTTGAGTTGGCGCGCATCAGCTCCTCACTGGGGCAGAGCGGACCATCGGACCTGTACCGCTGGCAAGGGGAGATTGCTACGGCAAAGGCCAACCTGCTCAATGCCACTGCTTCAAGAAGGCAGGCGGAAATCTTCCTGAACCAAATCCTAAACCGACCGATTGATGAGGAATTTAACACAGAAGAGATCGATCTGGAAGACAGCCGTTTGTTGATTAATAATGAGTCCATTGATGGGTTGGTGAGTACCCCTAAGTCGTTTTACCAGTTTGCAGACTTTCAGGTAGAGAGAGCCATGCGGGTCACCCCGGATTTAAAGCAGGTGGATTACAACGTCCAGGCGCAGGAACGATCCGTTCTGTTCAACGATCGCAATCGCTACCTGCCTGCCGTTTCATTGGGAGGAAATTATAACTACGAGTTTTACCGAAGTGGGGCAGGTTCTGAATTTAATACCGCTCTTGGTCCTGCGCCCAATGACTGGAACTGGAACCTGCAGGTAGGCGCGTCGATTCCTATCTTTCAGGGAAAGAGGAGAACCTCACAGTATCAACAATCCAAGGTGCAGCTCCTTCAGCTCAACACACAGAAACTCAACCTGGAAAGGATCATTGAGCAGCAGGTACGTTCGGAACTGGAAAACATCCGTGCCTCATTTCGAAACATCACTTTGACAAAAGAAGCCGAGGAAGCCGTGGTTCGTAACTTTGATATTGTTCAGGATTCGTATTCCAAAGGAGCGGTGACCATCACCCAATTATTGGACGCTCAAAACGCAGCCATATCGGCCCGATTGAACAGCGCCAATGCCGTCTACGTATTCCTGATTGATTTTCTAACCATGGAACGAGCTTCCGGCTCCTTTTACATGTTGATGTCCGATCAGCAAAAAGCAGACTACATCAACGAGATAACAACCTATTTTAACAACTAAAAGAATTTCCCTAACCTATGAACAGCTTGATAACACAACTTGGAGTGAGTTTAGCCATCTTTTTCACCCTTATTTCCTGCGGAAGCAAAGAAGAAAAAAAAGAGGAAATCATTCGGCCGGTCATGTATGAAAAGGTAGTGCTCGGTGGTGGCGTACAGCAGCGCACCTTTTCCGGTACGGCCATCTCCGGTACGGAGACGCGCATGAGTTTCAAAGTATCTGGAAACGTCCGGTCCCTGCGCGTGAAAGACGGAGACGATGTACAGAAAAATCAATTGTTGATGACCTTGGATGATTCGGATTTTCGATTGCAATACGAACAGTCGGACGCCTCTGTAAAAAACGCAGACGCGATTGAAAAACAGGCGAAATCAAACTACGAACGCATCCGGTCGTTGTACGAAAACGGGAGTACCTCTTTGAGTGATTTTGAAAATGCCAAGGCCAACTATGAATCTGCCAAAGCAAGCGAAAGCTCTGCCAAGCAGGCAAGAAAACTAGCCAGGGCCCAACTGGACTATTGCAAACTCTATGCGCCCATCAAAGGGTCCGTTTCTTCTCTCAGCGTAGAGGTCAATGAAAACGTGAGCGCCGGACAAACCATCATGGTGCTGAGTTCGGAAGGAGATCTGGAAGTAAACCTGGGGCTCCCGGAAAGCTACATTACCAACGTAAATGTTCAGGATCAGGTAGCGGTCCGTTTTTCGGCACTACCTGACGAAACCTTTCAGGGGGTCGTTTCTGAAGTTTCCTTTTCCATCAACAGCCAGACGGCTACCTATCCCGTGGTTGTCAAGCTTTTGGGAGACACCAAATCCATTCGCCCGGGCATGGCTGCTTCGGTTACGTTTAGCATCAATACCTCCAAGCCGGGACAGCCTGATCTGTTGATGGTTCCGGTCCAGGCAGTAGGAGAGGACGAGGAAGGGAACTTTGTCTTTACGCTGGAAGCCGCGGAAGAACATTACCTCATTAAGCGGAGGCCGGTCACTGTAGGACGGCTGACTGCCAGCGGCTTTGAAATTGCGGATGGGTTGGAAGAAGGAGAGCTGATCGCCACAGCAGGACTGCAAACCTTGCTTGAAGGAACGAAAGTAAAGCTGTTCCAAAATTGATACCCGTTAAACGAAGAAGCTTATGAATCTTACGCAATTTGCCATTGAGCGAAACCGGATCACCTTTACCATACTGGCAGTGATCATTGTGATGGGCTTGCTGATGTACCAGAGTTTGAGCCGGGACAGCATGCCCCCCTATACCGTTCGGGTAGCCAGTGTGGTATCTCAGTTTCCGGGAGCAAGCCCGGAGCGTGTGGAGCTACTGGTGAGTGATAAAATCGAAAAAATTGCTCAGGAATTACCTGAGTTAAAAGAGGTAACGAGTACTTCAAGATCCGGGCTTTCAGTCGTCAATGTAGAGCTAAAAACCGATGTGGGTCCGGATGAGCTACAAAGCATTTGGGATCGTCTACGCAGGAAACTAAACAACATCGAAGGACTGCCACAAGGAGTGAACCCTACACTTCAGGACGACGGAATCGGCGACGTATATGGGATCGTGATTGGCTTGACAAGTGACGGATTTTCTTACGCGCAAATGAAAGAATATGCAGACGATATCAAAGACGACCTCATTAAACTGGACGATGCGGCAAAAGTAGAAATTGGAGGAGAGCAGGAAGAGCGGGTCTTCATTGAATTTGACGATGCACTCCTAAACGAATACGGGTTGACGTCCAGCAAACTCCAAAACATCATCTCTTCTACTAACATTTTGAGTTCGGGAGGAGAGATCAACCTGGAAGGGGAACGCATCATCCTGGAACCAACAGGAAACTTCAACGACCTTTCGGATATTCAACAAACCCTGGTCCCTGTCGGAGAGGGCGCTCAGCTGGTGGCACTGGAAGACATCACGACGGTGAGAAAAGGATACATCGACCCGATCAAGCAAAAGGTGTTGGTAAATGGGCTGAACGCCATCTCGCTTCATGTCAACCTGAAAGAAGGTGCCAACGTCATCAACCTGGGAGAAGAGGTCAATCGCATCATGCAAAAGTGGGAGCCAAGGCTGCCATTGGGCCTTGAGCTGATCCGGCTTTCTTCCCTTGATGACTACATTGATTTCAAAATCAGTGATTTTATCGTCAACCTGATTCAGGCCATTTCGATTGTGCTGATTGTCATGCTGCTATTCCTTGGGCTAAGAACCGGGTCCATTATCGCGAGTCTGATCCCGATTGTTACCATTATGACCCTGATGCTGATGGGGCTGATCGACATGGGGCTCAATCAGGTGACGTTGGCCGCGCTCATCATGGCGTTGGGGATGATGGTGGACAATGCCATTGTGGTGGCGGAGTCGATCATCGTGAAAATGGAAAACGGCGTGGAGCGAAAAAAAGCAGCCATCGACTCCTGTTCGGAATTGTTTACGCCACTGCTTATCTCTACCCTGACGACCTCTGCAGCCTTTCTGTCCTTTTACTTGGCAGAGTCCACCATGGGAGACATTGTGGGCCCTATTTTTGTTGTGATCAGCATGGCCTTGCTGTCATCCTGGGTGATTGCCCTGACCGTCATCACCATGTTTTGCTACCTGTTCTTAAAAATCAAACCAAAAGGCGAAGCAAAACCAAGCATCATTGACCGGATCATCAATCGGTTAAAAGTGGGGTATCAGAACCTGATTCTGAAAGCACTGGCGAATAAATACCTGGTCATTGGACTGATCGTCGTGCTGTTTTTTGGGTCGCTTTTTGGTTTCACAAAAATTGCCTTCGTCTTTTTCCCGGACAGTGACCGTAACATGATTACCGTAGACGTCAACCTTCCATCTGGGACGAAGATCGAAGAAACATCGGCCATCGTAGAAGCGATAGATCAGTTTTTTAGGGATTCGCTTCAGGTAAATGAGACCAGAACCGACGGGTTGATCAGCTGGTCATCTTATATCGGAGAAGGGCCGGAGTCCTATGATTTGGGATATTCGCCGGATGAAGCGAATTCCAGCTATGCGCACTTACTCGTCAACACATCCGCTGCTGCTTTTAACAACCGTGCCATCGACATCATCGATGCATTCTGTTTCAATTCCTTTCCGAGTGCGGACATCAAAGTGGGTCCGCTGGGAGCCGGTGGGGGTGGGGTGCCCATCGAGATCAAAGTTTCCGGTCCCGATTCAGATGAGCTGGCCCGGATTGCTAAAAAAGTCAAGTCGCAATTGTCCTCGATTCAGGGTACAAAAAATGTGAAAGACGACTGGGGACCAAAGAGTAAAAAGCTGGTGATTAACATCGATGAAAACCGCGCGCAAGCTGCAGGGATTACCAATCAGGACATTGCTACTTCGTTGCGGACGGTGCTGGATGGGTTTGAAGCCGGCGAATACCGGGAAGGAGATAAATCCATCCCCGTCATCATGAGAAGCACCGCTGGCCAACAACAATCGCTGGAGTCTTTGGAGACGTTAAATGTGTACTCTCAAAATACGGGAAGGAGCGTACCCCTTTTACAGGTGGCCAACATTGTGCCGGAGTGGCAGTACGCAAAAATCAAGCGCCTGAACATTCGGCGTACGGTAAACATTTCCAGTGAACTGACATCGAATGGTAATGCGAACTTGATTACTGCCAACATCACTCCGTGGCTGGAAGCGGAAAGAAAAAGCTGGTCGGATGATTATGGCTATACATTTGGTGGTGATGCTCAGAACACCGCCGAAAACATGGGCGAGGTGATTCGCTATTTGCCCCTTTCGGGTTTCATCATCTTGTTGCTCTTGATCATTCAGTTCAACTCTTTCCGTAAAATGGTGATGGTGACGACAACGATTCCGCTCGGACTCATCGGTGTAGTGGTGGGGCTGCTCACATTTGGCGAGCCTTTTGGCTTCATGCCGTTCCTGGGGGTGATCTCTTTATCAGGGATTGTTATCAACAACGCCATCGTACTGATCGATCGCATCGAAATAGAGCAGAACGAACTCAAACGGTCGGTGCAAGACTCGGTGATTGCGGCCTGTCTTCAACGGTTTCGCCCCATCTTACTGGCTACTTTTACGACAGTCTTAGGGCTGTTGCCGCTCTATCTGAGTGGGGGAGAGATGTGGGAAGGAATGGCCGTCTCCATCATGATCGGATTGCTATTTGGCACCATCATTACGTTGATTTTTATTCCTTCTTTTTACTCGATCCTTTTCAAGGTGAGCTACAAAGACTACCAACTCAATGAAACGTTGCTAAGCGACTAGTGGCATATGCTAAACAAAATCAGGAAAATTCTCCGTAAGCATCGGTTCGACATTTTTTTATCGAGCCAAATAGCTGTGCTATTTGGCTCGATCCTGTTTTCCGAAGAACTCTTTGAAAACACCCTGCAACCCATTCTGGTCTCGTTTACCATTGTTGGGGGGATTAACCTCATTTCTTCAAACAAAAAGTTGATGTGGTTCTTTATTGTCTTATTCGTTGGAGCCGCCTACTTGTTTGGCGCAGACCTGATCATGCGAAGTACCAATGCCGACCGGATCATGGTGAGAATGGGCATTTACCTCCTTTTCTCTGCAACGATTACTATGAGTTTGATCAAACAGGTGTGGAAGGCAAAACGAGTTACTGACAACGTGATTATGGGGTTGATCAGTGGGTACATTTCCCTTGGTTTCATGTCTTTCTTTCTTTTCATGTTGATTGAATTTAGTCATCCCGGTGCATTTAAAGGGGTCTTGCTGCAATCAGATGATTACTTCATTAAGGCAGATGCCATCATGTATTATGCGTTCATCACCCTGCTTACCATTGGGTACGGGGAGATCGTCCCCGTTATCCCCGTTGCACAGAAGGCAGCCATTTTCACCGGACTGGCAGGACAGTTTTATTTAATCATTATTATGACGGTGGTGCTGGAGAAGTACATTCGGCATTCTGTCAACAAAGAAAATAAAAACCAGAACCATTAATTATGAAAGGTGGTAGGAAATTGTACCGGTATTGTGTTTTGAAAAGAATAATCCCGCATATTCATCAGCATCAACCTTTTCTCAGGAATGCCTGCCCCAGGAATGCCTGCCTTTGGGCAGACAGGCCTGCCACAATAAAAGAGTCCCGAATCTTTCGGGTAACGTCCCATAACAGGCGAGCCTAATTGCAAGTCTTTTTATTTTAGCTTACTTGGAGGTTTAACGACTAAACGTAAAATTGAGCGGCATGAAAGTATGCATTAAAGCATGCTTTTATTAGTTGCTCGACGATCGAACCTACCTTTCTAACTAAAAACTTAATTAGAGCGAATGACAACTACTACATTTCTAACTTTCGTAGGCGACCAATGCGGAAAAGCCGAAGAAGCGATGCATTTTTATACGTCCATCTTTCCAAATTCAGAAGTTAAAAGCATAAAAAAATACGCAGAAGGGGAAGGAGGGGGAACACCCGAACTCATTAAATATGGTGTGTTTACACTGAATGGATCAGATTACATGGTGTCTGAAAGTAACTACAATCATGCCTGGTCATTTTCACCTGCCGTGTCCATTTTTATCACCGACAAATCAGAAGATATGATACAAACCCTTTTCGAAAAACTAGCTTCAGAAGGTGGTCAGGTAATGGTTCCTCTGGACGACTACAAAGGCGAAGGAGATTATGGATTTGGTAAAAAATTCGGGTGGTGCCAGGATAAATATGGAATATCATGGCAATTTTTACTGGCTGAATAGGTCATGATCTATCCGCAACTCGTACAGAAACCTTTCAGAACCGGAGGTAGAGACAGGTAGTCCTTCACTACTCATAAGTTTATACCTTATTCATGCCGTAGGCAATAGAAATTGGCCTGAAATACGATTTAAGAGTCGATTTCCGTGTTTTTTCTTAGTTTTAAATTTTAAATATTTTCATAATGAAAAAACTACTCACCTTAATTATCCTATTATCCAGCATAGCTACGGCACAAGCGCAGGACCGGCTCACCGGACAAACTTTTACCACCCGCTCGGAGATCCTTGCAAAAAATGGGATGGCTGCCACCAGTCAACCTCTCGCAACTCAGGCAGCCCTCGACATCTTGAAGAAAGGCGGCTCCGCAATGGATGCAGCCATAGCCGCTAATGCAGTACTCGGTCTGGTAGAACCTGCCAGTTGCGGAATTGGTGGCGATATTTTCGCAATCGTTTGGGATGCCAAAACGGAAAAACTCTACGGGTTCAACGGCAGTGGAAGATCTCCAAAATCGTTGGATATCGCTTATTTCATGGAAAAAGAAATGAAAGATATTCCGCTCTTTGGCCCGCTTGCTGTGTCTACCCCCGGCACCGTGGACGGATGGTTTACGATGCACGAAAAATTTGGGAAACTACCCATGACGGAGATTTTGTCACCTGCCATTCAATACGGTAGAGAGGGTTTCCCGGTATCCGAAGTCATCGCTTATGAAATGGCAACAAACTATCAGAATAAAGTAGACCTGCCGGGCTTTGCTGAAACCTACCTTCCCAACGGCCGTCCACCGAAAAAGGGAGAAGTATTTGTCAATGCAAATCTGGCCAATACGTACGAAAAAATTGCAAAAGAAGGAAGAGACGCCTTCTATAAAGGCGACATCGCCCGTACCATTGATGCGTTCATGAAGCAACACGGAGGTTTCCTGTCGTATGAAGACCTGGCTTCCCACACCGGAAACTGGGTGGAACCTGTAAGCACCAATTACAGAGGGTACGACGTGTGGGAACTACCCCCCAATGGACAGGGCACGGCGGCACTGCAGATGCTTAATATTTTGGAAGGGTATGACATCAAAAACATGGAGTTTGGGAGTGCGGAATACTTGCATGTTTTGACGGAGGCCAAAAAACTGGCATATGAAGACCGAGCCAAATTTTACGCCGACCCTGAGTTTAACAAGATCCCCCTTGAAGCACTACTTTCTAAAGAGTATGCGATAGAACGAAGCAAACTGATCGACCCGAATAAGGCCGCTGGCACGTACCCAGCAGGAGACTTTGAAATTGAGACCGGTAACACCACGTATTTAACCGTAGCGGATAAGGACGGCAACATGGTTTCGCTCATCCAAAGCATCTACTATGAATTTGCCTCCGGCATGGTGCCGGATGGGTTGGGGTTTGTGTTGCAAAACAGAGGACAAATGTTCAATATACAAGACCCATCGCATGCCAATGCATACGCCCCGGGCAAAAGGCCCTTTCATACGATCATCCCTGCTTTTATCACCAAAGACGGTAAACCCTGGGTCAGTTTTGGTTTGATGGGAGGAGCCGTGCAGCCACAAGGCCACGCGCAGATCGTCGTCAACCTGATCGACTTTGACATGAATCTTCAGGAGGCCGGTGACGCTCCAAGGATGCGGCACATCGGCAGCTCCCAACCTACCGGTGATAAAATGACCGATGGCGGCACGCTGAACCTTGAAAGTGGATTTAGTTACCAGACCGTACGGGAACTGCGCAAGATGGGGCACCGGATCGGAACCGGTGTGGGCATCTATGGAGGGTATCAGGCCATTAGTGTGGATCAAAAATCAAAAGTATATACCGGCGCATCGGAATCGCGAAAAGATGGACAGGCTGCCGGATACTGAACGCGTGGGTTAAACAGTATCAACAAGGAACCAACCTGAGTTAAAAAGAAGTTGGCATATGGGCCCTAAAGGATAACCGATTGGTGACCCTTTAGGGTCGTAAAGAAGTTTAACTCACCTTATAGCAGCTTTCCATCCCCAAAGGCCTAGCTGAGAAGAGACATCTACTGATGTTTTAGGATCAGCTCTTAGCTCTCGTGATTAAAAATCCTTTTTCTATGGTTTTTGCCCCAGTTTCGTATCGCTTCTATCACAGGTTCCAGTTCATCCCCATACGGAGTAAGGCTGTATTCAACAGTGACCGGAACGGTAGCAAACACTTTTCGGGAGATCAATTCATTTAGCTCCAAATCTTTCAATGCATTAGATAAGGCTCTCGATGAAATTCCCTGCAGGTCGGTCTGCAAGTCCTTAAATCGCTTTTTCCCTTTGCAAAGGCTGTACAGAATGGGAAACTTCCACTTCCCACCAATCACTTCCAGCGCATCTACTACCGCCTGTATTTCCAGGTAATCGTTTCTTTTATCCATGTTGTACAAAAGTATACTAACTGTACTATATGCAACTAGTGTACTTTTTGCAGTGTTGGCTTTTAGCTTTACGCCATCTTTAACCGAATGTCAACAAAAACGAAGAAGATGAAAAGCGGAAAAAGGTTTATGGTGACGTCTTGCCTACTGACCCTGGTCGGTTTTATAACGATCCTTTGCACCGCAGCATTTTCCAAACATAAAACTGAAGCGATCATGATAAATGAGATCACCCTTGGCAATATGCCGGTAAGGGAAGGAACCAAACCAAAAACAACCGATACGAACCCTCATGTGCAACTAACCCAACAGCCAGAAGACCTCTCCTTTATCGAAGACCTGATGGAGTGGGCTTTTGCGTTACAATACATTCAAAGGCAACCCAGTGGTATCTCCGTTCCCGGATCGGTGGCAATGTGCCTGGACGAGGATCACACATGTGATGGATGCAATGCATTCATGATCGGAACGGAGTTTGCCCACTTTCATCCACATCCCGATTACAGCATGCATTTAGGTCTCCGTAAAGAAGACGCAGAACTGATTATTCTCAATGGCTGGGGCGAATGGCACCCCTTAATTCACCGAGGAATACTCCCTCCAAACATCATCATGATGTACGCTCCCAGAGATCAGGCAGAACTGGAAGTAGCTCAATTCATTTTGGGTAGATCATACGCTTTCGCAAAAGGAGAACTAAAACAGAAAACCAACGACTAACCTGCGTTATTCCTGACGCCTGCCCCGAATAAATAATTTCCGGATGATTCAGGCTAAACCCATTTTCAAAACTTTAAAAACCCTTTACAATGAAACAACTTAACAACTTTCTTTCCATGCTACTACTAGTTGTGTCCTTAGCCGGATACGCTCAAATGGGTTCAGCTTCTGTTGAAATTGAAACCCGAACGCTTGATGAACTTTACCAGGCAGCGCTTGAGGAAGGTGGAGAATTTATCCTTCGTGCCGGTGGCGACAAGCCTGACCAGATAGACTATTACCTGGACCGGTTCAAGGCGCGTTTTCCAAAACTGAACGTTACCCACAGCGTGGATGTAAGCATCAACCATGCGCCTCGCTACGACAATGCACGTGCTGCAGGAGGGAAGAAAAACATCCCGGATGTAATCCAGTTTCAGACGCTACACCGATTTACCTACTACACCGAACAAGGATTACTGGATAGCTATAAGCCGAAGAATTGGGATAAGGTCTTCCCTGATTACAAAGACCCACACGGGCACTGGACCGGGCTTTATGGCGTAACTTTTTCGAATTATGTCAATACGGACATCATCCCGGAAGAGCAAGCACCCAGAGATGCAATGGACTACCTGGACCCGTCCCTAAAAGGAAAAGTCATTCTTACCTATCCGCACGATGACGATGCAGTCTTGTATCAGTTTTGGAATTTGAAAGAAATGTATGGATGGGACTACCTGGAGAAATTAGTAGCTACTGAACCCGTTTGGACACGCGGGACCGCCATGCCTTATGTAGCCATCAACAATGGGTGGTACGCCGCGAGTTTTACC
>JBCCXH010000061.1:0-16511 GCA_039192005.1 Bacteroidota bacterium | reverse complement strand
AGGTAGTTACCTGTCCTAATAACTAACTTATGAATTATTCAGGTTTAGACTAGTTGATGTCCAATAAGGACAAAAGGTTGCACGAATGGTTAATTTTTAATGCAGAAAAAAGTTCAGTGAGGATTTTATGAGTCTGGAGATACGGAATTTTTAAGAGCCAGGATTTCTTAACTGGATATAGGTAACACCATCGATAAGGTCCTTTACTGTCCAAACCATTGAAACTAAAAAAAGGTAAAAGTTGAGCGAACTTTGTTTTTTCAGGATATCAATTCAAGCTGCTACGGAGCATGCTTTTTAACCTCCTCATGATGAGTAAAAAGGAGAAGGCTTAAATATGGAAGTGCCATGTGATAAGCTTCCATCACACAACACTGTTGAGGTTATTAGTGAAATTTCACTTACCTATTCGTCTTTCAGTGATTTTGCCGGATTGACACGTGCGGCGTTCCAGGACTGGAAGCTCATCGTAATCCACGCAATCACCACAGCTAAAAAACCTGCTAATAAAAAGATCAGGAAGTTAATGTCTGTTCGGTTTTCAAAATCCTGCAACCAGCTGTTCATAAAGTAATAAGCAATAGGAGCTGAAATGAGAAAGGCGATGCCCACTAGCTTTAAAAATTCCTTTGATAGCAAAGAGATGATGCTCATGATGGACGCTCCCAGGACTTTTCTTACCCCAATTTCCTTTGTTCGCTGTTCCGCGGTAAACGCAGCCAACCCGTACAATCCCAGGCAAGCAATAAAGATGGCCAGGAAAGCAAACACCCCAAAAATCTGACCCAGCTTTTGCTCTGCTTTATACAGTTCGTTAAATCGTTCATCCAGGAAGCTGTATTGAAAAGGTTGCCCGGGAGCAAACTCGTCCCATTTCGCTTCTAAAAAGTTGATGGTATTCTGGATATCATCGCTGGAGACTTTAAAAGAGACAAATCCCCGGCTGCTGCCAAGTTCGAAAACCAATGGTTCGATGTTGTCTCTTAATGAAGTAAAGTGAAAGTCTTTGACGACACCTATTACCTTGTAAGAAGTGATATACAAACTATCCTGGCTGCCGTTGTGTGTGGAGAGTGTTTTACCAATGGGTTTTTCCCATCCTAATTGCCTGACAGCCGCTTCATTGACAACCACGGTGGCACTATCACTGGGGAAGTCTTTGGAAAAGCTTCTTCCGGCTGCCATTTCTATTTCCAGCGTCTCCATGTAGTCATGGTCCACCCGGTATTCATGAAAGACATAGGTTTCATTCTTTGTCGGATTTGCCCCTGGGAACCATGTATTACTATTGTCATTCGTATTGACCGGGAGAAAGCTGGACATCGTCCCGCTTAGAATCATCGCGTGTTGTAATGCCTCGTTTTTAAACGACTCTGCCCGGTCCCCCATTATCCACGGATCGTGTAACATGATGATATGGTCTTTGGAATACCCCAGCTTTTTGTTTTGTATGTAGGAGAGTTGTTGGAAAACGATGGAAGTTCCGATGAGCATCATGATGGAAACGGAAAATTGTAAGATCACCAGTACACTCCTCAGCCCTCCACCTTTTAGTCCAAGGTTGAGTTTTCCTTTCAGTGTTTCGATGGGCCGAAACCTGGATAAGTAAAAGGCGGGGTAGCTGCCAGCCAGGAGTCCCACCACTAACAATACGAGAAATACGAGTCCGATAAATGTAATCGAGAAAAGCTGGTTGGGGTCGATCGCTTTATCTGCCAGTTCATTAAAAAGAGGGAGCGTAACGAAGGACAGACCAAAGGCCAGAATAATAGAAATGATGGTGATGACGAATGCTTCGGACAGAAATTGATTGATCAATTGTGGCCGTTGTGCGCCCATTACTTTTCTAATCCCAACTTCTTTCGCCCTTCCTGCCGACCGAGCAGTAGAAAGGTTCATGAAATTGATGCACGCAAGAATAAGGATAAACACCGCGATGGCGGTGAAGATGTATACGTATTTGATGTCTCCATTGGGACCCAGCTCACCAAGTTTATTTGATTTTAAATGGATGTCTAACAATGGGAAGAGATAAAAGCCTGCGACATTGCCTGCTTCGTAAAACTCTTCGATGGTTGCGCCCATGAACTGTTCTACCTCCGGACCCATGTGCTTTTCTATCAGGGCGGGAAACTTCGCCTCTAATTCTTTTGGGTCAAATCCCTCTTGGAGTTTTAAGTACGTATTGAAGTTAAAGCTCGTCCATATTTTGGATTGGGCTTCGTTCCGGTTTTCCATGCTAAAGAGCATTTGAAAGTCGAAGTGCGAGTTAGCAGGTACCTCATAAACACCTGTTACCTCCCAATCTACTTTGTTATCGATGGAGACGATTTGTCCGATGGGGTCTTCGCCACCAAATATTTTAGCTGCTTCGTCTTTTCTCAGCACCAGGGTGTTCGGCTTAGACAAGCAGGTGGCGAGGTCTCCCGCGATCAGGTTAAAGTCAAAAAACTCAAAAAAGTTTTTATCAACAAAAGCAACATCTTCTTCATTAAACACAGCCTCATCGTTTTTCTTTTTGATGAGCCAGTTGCCCGTTTCTCTTATTCTAACGGCGTCTTCTACTTCCGGGAAGTCCCTCACCATGGTAGCAGCCGCCGGGGCACTGGCCAGTGCGCTGATAAACTCAGAACCATTGATGGTGCTTGAAAAATCCATTCGGTAGATGCGATCCCCATCGGAATGGAACGTATCGTAACTGGTCTCATCTGCTACAAATAGCATGATCAAAAGAAAACAAGTAAGCCCGGTAGATAAGCCAAGGATATTGATGAGCGAGTAAAATCTGTGTTTGATTAAGTTGCGAAAGGCAACGTTGAAATAATTCTGAAGCATGTGTTTTTTCGTTTGGTCCTTTTAGTTCGTCTTATCTGTTGTTCTTTTGTTGTCTTGACGAATTTCAATAAAGACAAAAGGCTACACGAAAGGTTAATTTTTAGAATAAAAAAAATACGGATATCCGATAAAAATTTAAAAGATCAATTTTTAATTCTTTAAAGCATCCGAGAACTGATTTTACTCAAAGTTACCGCTACAGCGGACCGTCGCGCAGCTAGCGGTGATTTCAGGAGTTATTTTTAAATCGAAAAATCTTATCTCGGGCATCACTATTTCAAAATCATCTTTTAGTGCATTTCTTTGGTACGAAGTCCGAAATAGAAAAGATGAAAAATTAAAAGCCGATGCAATACGATGTAAAGACACCGGAAGAATACCTGGAGAAACTGGAAAGCGACTGGAGAAAGGATAAACTTGAGGAGATTCGTGAACTGATCAAAAAACAGGGACCTCACCTGAAAGAAGGCGTTGAATACAAGATGCTATCCTATGGAAACAACGAAAAAAATATTTTTCATTTAAATGCCCAACAAGCTTACGTTAGTCTATACGTCGGAAACATTGATAAGATTGAAAATGCAGAAACATTGCTCAAAGGCTTTGATAGAGGAAAAGGGTGTATCCGAGTAAAAAGGAAAGTGAACATTTTAGAGAGCGGCCTGGAGGAATTTATCAGAAAAACGGTCGAACTATGGGAAGAAGGTGGGGATACCAACTGCTGATTTCCTTTTTTGAGGAGAAGAGGTCTTAAGTAGAAAAGTAAGCAGAAGTTACATATTTCCTGAGTATTTTACCGGTGAATCAGCGGGATCGTAACCTTGAAATCCTCCCTTGTTTTTTCTATTATGGGAGGCGTTCCTCCCAAGAGCAAATACCTGCTTTTTATGTTATTCAAACCGACCAAAGAAGACTCTTCAGGAAAGGATTTTGGATTTAGATTATTTTTTACCACCAAAGAGCCATTGGTCTGAAACAGATCGATAACCAACGGAAATCGCTTTGATACTTCGTTATGTTTGATCGCGTTTTCAATAAGTAGTTGTAAAGTGGCAGGGGGTAAAAATTTGTGTTCCTCCTCATTGATTTCCAGATGTATGTCCAGGTTGTTTTGAAACCTCATATGCAACAAGAAGATGTAAGACCTTAAGAATTCCAGCTCTTCTTTTAAGCTGATGACTTTTAATTCTTTTGTTTTGAGCAAATACCGGTATACGATGGAAAGTTGTTCGATAAACTGTACCGCTACTTTTGGTTCGCTCTCGACCAGTGAACTCAGTACATTAAAGCTATTGAATAAGAAATGCGGGTTAATTTGATTTCTTAGTGCTTCGAACTGAGCTTCTGTAGTTTCCTGTTTGAGTTTTTCTGCTTCCAGTTTTGAACTGCTGAGCTCTTTGTTATAAGTGGTGATGGCATTGATGCAATGAAGAAATAAGTTGACCCTGAACGTAAAACCCAGAAGCAGCTTGAGTAAGATAGGATCAAACGACTTATTTACTAGAAAAAGTAACGTCGTAGAGGTAAGTAGCGATAACAACACAACAATCAGCATACTGAACACAAACTGTTTGACTAGCCGTGTCGCAATCTTTTGATGCGTTTTTTTGGTGATAAAGTTTTCGAAAAAGTGGTTTCCCTCCCATAATAAGAATACAAGTAATAGAATAAGGAAAAAGAAAGTCACGTCGTTTCCGGGGATGGAAATCAGTGAATCTCCTTCTGTAAACTTAATATTCAAGAAGGAGTAAACTCCTAAAAGAAGAATGAAAAGGTATCGCTTATTGGTTTTGAACATGAGTGATCATTAAGTTAAACCCACCTTACCAATAAATTGGTAAAGGTGGGTTTAAAAATTTTAAGTTTAAGGAAGGATTACCTGGTTTATTACATGGATGACACCATTTGTTCCCAGGATGTTCGTATCAATGATTTCAGCATCGGTCGTACCAATGGTCAGTGCACCGTCTACATCCGTGATGGTCAAAGTTGAATTAAGCGTCCATGTACCTCCCGCTAAAGGAGTGATGGTTGCAGTGGTGTTTCCATCTAAAACATTGGGGATGTCAGTAGAGAAAACTCTGGTATTCAATACGTGATATTGAAGAACTGTTGCAATGGTACCTAAACCTCCAGCTGCAGAAACCAAATCGTCAATGTCATTATCGCCGTCCATGTCACCGTCCGGTACTTTGTCATAGAGTGCCTGGAAGGCCGCATCGGTAGGGGCAAATACCGTAAATGAACCATTTGCGTCGCTCAGTGCGGTAATCAAGTCCGGTGCGGTACCATCATTTTCTACTGCTGTCAGCGCTGCTACCAGTTGACCAAACTCTGCACCCGAGGTAGCTTCAGAAGCTGCCACGGCAATTTCTACGACATTTTGAGAAGAAGGTGTCAACGTTCTGCTGATGGTATGTACCACGCCGTTATCATAATCTAAATCTGTATTGGTAACTTGAGTAGATCCGTTAATGTATACTCCATTTGTGTTGATGCTTAAGTAAAAATCCCCATTTAACGTCGTAACGGCACTACCTGTCGCAGGAAGATCCGCTTGCTTTACTTCACTATTCAATACATGATATTGTAGAATTGGCGTTAGGTCTTCTTTCGTTAAGTTATCAAGAGAGGTGATACCTGCTGCTGTAAAAGCCTCATTGTTAGGGGCAAACAAAGTGAAAGGACCGGCTCCTAACAACGTAGTCAGTAATTCTGCTTTGACTACCGCAGCGGTTAAAATGGAGTAATTTTTATTGAAATAAGCTGGCTCTACGATGGTATTCAAAATACTGGCTTCTAATGAAGGGACCAGTACGGCATCGATGATATGAACAACACCGTTACTTGCGTTTACATCAGGGGTTGTAACATCTGAGCTGTTGATTGATACCTCAGTGCCTGAAGCTCCGGCAATTACTGTCACAGCAACGTCTTCATTTAGTAAAGTAGTAGCATTTGTGCCATCAGTTAATTGAGAAGAAAGTAATGCGGAGCCGGCTATAACGTGGTATTCAAGAATTCGCTTTAACACATCTTCAGGGACGTCATCAATACTACTTTGTCCAATAGCGGTGAGTAACGCGCTGAATGCATCATTGGTGGGTGCGAATACGGTATAGGAACCGGCGTCATCTGATAAAGCGGTCACCAAATCAGGGAATTTAGATAAAGCCGCGACCAAAGAAGTTAAATCTTCCGTATCACTTGCGATTTCAACAATGTCGTTGGTGATAACAACCGCACCATTGTCGTCGTCTCCACAGCTGGTGATGAGCAGCATAAGAAAAAGCGTCATCAAACCGATGAAAAATTTTGTCCCATTGAACAGTTTCAGGTTTCTGTTTACTGATTTCATAATTTTTGTGTTTTAATGGGAGGATAACTTCGGTCCGATCGAAATTGCTTGGTGGGTTTAGTGCCAGTTGTTGATAATCGAACCTGAACTGTATAAAAACAGGTCTGAGTTGAGATTCATCAGTGAATGATCTAAGCAGCTTTGAGGATTGATTACCTGGACCGGACAGGAAATAACTTAAATCCTGAAAATACGACCCATACGAAATTGACAGCAACAAAAGGGTACGCCATGTTCACCCATGCATTATAAAGCAAGAATAAAGAACCAATGAGATTGAGCAACAAATAGGTGGTAGAGTCTGCCGCTATTTTTCGAAAAAGATTGAGTGCAAAACCAACCAATAAACAGCCAGCACCAAGCCATCCGTAAAGTTCTAATAAAGCCATGGTGGAAAGATAAGTAGGTCAGGTTATTTTCGCTGGAAAAAATAAGCATGAGGCCTATACTCTTTATTGATCGGGACGGAACCATCATCCACGAAACGGAAGATGAGAAAATCGAGAAGGTGGAAAAGCTGAGCTTTCTTCCGGATGTTTTATATGCATTGAGAAAGCTCAGAGCAGAAACCGACTTCTTGTTTGTAATGGTGACCAATCAGGATGGTCTGGGTACCGATTCATTCCCGGATCACGAATTCTGGCCTGTTCATGATTTTATTATGCGAACGCTGGAAGGGGAGCAGATAAAATTTGATGCCATTCATATTGACAAGCATTACGAATCGGACAATCACCCCGATCGCAAACCCGGGGTGGGGATGCTAAAGGAATACATAGATGGAGATTATGATTTAAAAAATTCCTACGTGATTGGTGACCGTGCTACCGACGTTCAGCTGGCGACTAACCTGGGAGCTAAATCCATTTATTTAAAATCTGCCTATTCGGATGACACAGTTACCGCAGATTTTAAAACAGATGATTGGAACGCCATTTGCGATTACCTGCTATCCTAATCGGCTCCAGGGGATGCCTATCAATATCAGCAGCAGAGAAATTCCGAAGAAAATGGCCTGAAATTTAAATTTCACCAACGAGTTGTTCGATTTTTTGCTCTTGCTGCCGGCTATTTCTGCTGCACCAATTGCAAGGATCATGAGTGCAAGATGTTCCACAGACCAAAATCGTTGATAAGGGTCGCTCATGGTAAAAGTGAATCGATTGGTGAATGGACTATAAGCGACGTACAAAAGAAGTCCGATGATAAATTGTATCCTCATCATCATAACGGCTGAAACGGTAGCTATTCGGTCATATTTACGATAACCTCCTTTTGTGAAAAGCCCAATTAAAGATCGGACCAATGAAAAAAGCATTGCGATCAGGATTAGCCACCTAATCCCGGAGTGGAAATGAAGTAAAAACGGGTACATCTGCTTGGTTTTCTCCAAAGATAGGACAACACTAAAATGGATCTTAAATCAAGAAGCTCAGGCCTAAAAGAAAAGTTGCCATCCCATAAAAAATAGATCTGAATCTGAATTTAACCAGGTCATCCTCAGATTTAAGTGTAATCATTCTTCCAATTTGTACCGATACAGTTGCCACAGTGATCAATGCGATATGTTCCAGTGCTTCCAGACTTTCTTCATAGTTGTAGGTAGAACTAAAAAACATAAATACCTCCAAAACAAACTGTAGGTAAACCAGGACAATAAAGAATTTGCCAAGGATTCGGTCAAATTCGGTGTATTTCGAGCCATAGAACAAACTCATGATTGATTTAAAACTGATGACCAATCCGGCCATTAAAGTAAGTACCGTGACCGATGTTCTTAAGACAGTGAGGATGGTTTCCATAACGATGTTTAATCTTGTTGCTAAGTAACACAAATTACCTATTCGGGAAGTGTCATCAGGGCGCTCATTAATTTAATTCCGTACCACAAATTTTCGATGCGAATGTTTTCGTTAGCCGCGTGCTGGTTATTGTCGTGATTAGCAATAGGGACAATGATTGCCGGTTTGTTCAATACGTCCGTGAATAGATAAAGCGGGAGGGACCCGCCAAGTGTAGGAAGGAGGATGAGTTCTTCTCCCACCACGACTTTTGTTCTGTCAATAATTTTTGAAACAATGGGCGTATCCATGGATGTCCTCGCGGCGGGATATCCACTCCCTCTGGTAACCATGGCAATTTTGGGATGTTTTAAACGCAAGGCCAAATCCGGTTCTTCCCTTACGATATGAAACCCTTGCTTTTTGATGTGGGTTTCCACCAGGTCTTTTTGTTTCTCCGGGTCACATCCCTTTACCAACCGGATGCCAATCGAGGCCGTAGCCGTGGAGGGAATGACGTTTCTGGCCAGTTTGCCCGTGTTTCCGCTGCTAAGTCCACGTACGGTCAAAGAGGGCAATAGCAACCGTTGTTGATAGCTTTCTTCTCCTTCCGTGTAGCTGACTCCCAGTTCTTTTTGCAGCTGTTCATCGATACTCGGTATTCGGGCCAGTGCTTCTTTTTCCCTGGAGCTTAGAGGCAGCACGTCATCGTAAAACCCCTCGATGGTCACGTTTCCCTTTTTATCTTTCATAGAAGCCAGTAACTCGCTGAGCAATTGGCCCGGTACAGGCGCCCAATTGCCATAATGGCCGCTGTGAAGGGGACGATTTGGGCCAAAAATGGTAACCTCCATACCCGTGACGCCTCTCACCCCAAACACAAGCTGCGGGGTTCTGGACTGGTGGACCGGCCCATCGCAAAATAGCCACAGGTCAATCTCGTCAACTAACGTTCTGTTGTCTTCCAGGTATTGCCGCAGTTGTTTCGACCCTGCCTCTTCCTGCCCTTCGAAGAAAAAAACCAAATTGGAAGTGATGGTCAACTGGCTTTTTTTGATGAGGTCCAGCGCAGTTAAAATCGCAGTAACAGGCGCTTTGTCATCTCCCGCAGACCGTGCATAGATCCGGTGTTCAGGACGGATGGCTTCATTTTGTGTGGGGAAGTCCATCTTTTTCCCTTCGTTTGATGAGGCATCACTGTAATAAGCAGGTTCCCATGGATCATGCACCCAGTTGGTTTTATCCACAGGCTGTCCGTCATAATGTACATAGAATGCCAGCGTTTGCTTTGCATTTTTTGCAGGTAAATACCCGTAAACGATTGGAGGTGTCCCCACCATGCGTAGCAGTTGCGTCTCCACCCCTCTTTTTTTCAGTTCGGAAACAAGGTAAGTCGCATTTTTATTGATGTTGGGCAAATCATAGGCGACATTTGGTATGGAAAGCAACGTTTTGAATTGGTTGAGTATCGCTACTGCGTGTGCATCGATGTATTCATCTGCTATCTTTTGGATGTCTTGAGCAGCAAGTAAGGATGTGGAAAAAAAGAAGAGTGCAGTTAACTTCGTTTTCATACGATTTTACGTTCAAGCTATGGCTAAAATTATTAAAATACCTTCTGTTTTTGTCTATGACTCCAAAGTGGTGGGCGTCTCCAAATTAAATGATGACGGTTCGTCAAGGCAAGAGATCATCCTGCGGGAAGTACAGGAAGGAGACGCGCTTTTTCTGGAAGCCGAACCGGACAATCCTTACGATGCCAACGCAGTGAAAGTACTATCTGAAAAGAAAAACCAGATCGGGTACCTCAGCAGTTCTTTGGCTGAAAAAGTGAAACCTGCCATGGATAACCAAACCGAAATCATCGTCAGGGCAAGTTGGGTAAATGGGGAAAAGATGAAAGGAGTCGGTCTCCGAATTGAACTGATCAGCTAAACCCGAAAGGTTCGGACGCTTTGTATTGGGGCAGGCAGTGTATAGTCCTGAAATAGGTTGACTGATTTTCAATAAAAAGTCAACTAAAAACAGGATGAAAAAGAAGAAGTATCGAGTTTATACCGATGAGTTTAAATGGCAGGTTATTAGGAAGGAATCACTTCGAGTTACTCAGTTTATCAAACCTTTGGTCGTATTCTTGATGAAGGGTCCCCATCACACGGTCCCAAAACAGGAAGTACAGTCCGTAGTTGCCCTTAAAATGCTCATGATGCATGTTGTGTGCGACGGACGTGTTGATCCATCTTCCGAATCGGCTCTTATGAAACCCTTTAGGCATCAGTTCATACCCCAGGTGGCCGTAAACGTTATAAAAAAACTGGTACAGGAGAAAAATGACCAACGCTGATTTATGAACGGGCAACGTGAATGCAATAATCGGAATGATACCCGCCTCGATGACGGCCTCGTAAAAGTGAAAAGAATACGAAGCCCACGGCGTTGGGTTAGTGGATCGATGATGAGTTAAATGCACTTTTCTGAATAACAAACGCGAGTGCATGGCGCGATGCATCCAGTAAAAATACGTATCATGGATCACCAACATCAGTGGAAAGGTTAGGAAGTAGTACATCCATCCATAGTCTGAGATTTCACCATACATATTGGTGTGTCCCGGGTACACTTTGATGACCAGCATGGCGACCGTAGCAAAGATGATAATGGCTTGTGTAGAGTAAAACATCTCCAAACGGATGTTTTTCCAGTTTGGAAAGCGCTCCTGGATTTTTCGGTTGACCAGCCGGTTTTTCAAAAGAAAGTAAAAAAGGAAATACGTGATGCCGGCGATAATAAAATATCGGGAGGCGATGATCTTAGTTATTTCTAACCAAATTTCTAAATAATCCTTCATCTCACGCTACACTTCTAAACAAGATAAAGGTACGGAAGATGAGAGTGGCTGCTACTCACAATTCGATAAAGACGTTATTTCGTACTTTATAAATGCGCTATTTCGTTGGCTTAGGGGCATTTTGCAACGCAACATCAAGCTGATTAGACATACAGAGGATACAGGATTTAGATCTCATGAAGTAATTCTGAAATCACCCTGTGCCCCCCTTCATACCAATGAAGCGCAGGATCTAATCCTGTCGCGGTTTTTATCACCTGTTTTTGTTGGTCAACCATTCCTTCTTTGAAAAAAACGTCTTCTTTGCTGAAATAGTAATGTGCCTCTTCCGTCCCGGATAAGTAGTTCCATTCTTCAGGTGAGGTATCCGGTGGGAAAGTACCCGCCCAAAGGATCATCTTTTCAAAAGAAATCTTAGCGCTTGCAGCAAAGCGTCCTACTGTTGCTGCCCCTTGTGAAAAACCAAAGTAGATAAGCGATTTGCCGTTAATATCAAACTGGTCCAGAACCGCTTTTACGTACGTGTATTGATTGGCTATTTCCGTCAGCCGGTCTTCCTTTGTCATCCAGGAGGCGCCTACCCTTCCACTGAACCCTTGTAGGTAGTACTTAGACAACCCTTGGGGAGCGATGACGAAGTTTTTGCGGGCATCCAGTACCTCAAACTTTTTGATGAAGTACTGCGCCAACTGGCCCTGTCCGTGAAAAACCAGCCAGACGCGTTCTGTCTGATTCGTTAGCTCATTAAGTGTATAGTAAGAAGCCTTAATAGCAACCTCTAGTTGGTTTTCGTGTATCATGGAGCGACTGCCTGCATCAATAGTCCACAAAGGTACGCACCATAGGTGCCTAAAACATAACCCAATACGGCCATTAATATTCCTACAGGTGCCAGGGAAGGATGAAACTCAGTAGCAATGACAGGAGCAGAAGCCGCCCCGCCTACATTGGCGGTACTTCCGACAGCGATGAAAAAGTAAGGGGCCTTAATCAATTTGGCTACAATGGCGAGCAAGACCACATGAAAAAGAATCCAGGTGATGCCGAGAAAAAAATATCCCGGATGGTAGAAAATAGCGACAATGTCCATATTCATTCCTATCGTAGCTACCAGGATGTAGATAAATGCACTTCCCACTCTCGATGCCCCGACACCTTCAAGGGTTTTTAATTTGGTGAAAGACAACAAGACTCCCAGCAAAGTGGCAATTAATACCAGCCAGAAAAATCCGGAGAGCAGACTGTATTTGGCTAGTTGTGGAAAGTTTTCCGACAAAACCGGGACAATAAGGTCACTTCCAAAATGACCGATCCCTGTACATACAAAACCGACCATTAAAATTTTCATTAGATCCGTTAGGTTGGGTACCCGGGTGATGTTTGCCTGATAAGCTTCCATTTTTGCTTTTAATGCCTCAATGGCAGAAGCATCGGCTTTTAATTTCCGGTCAATGAGTTTTTGAACGGCGACACCGGCGATCAATACCCCCAGCCAGGCATTGCCCACAATGATGTCAACCGTGACCATCTTGGAAAAAAGCTCGTTGTTTACTTCGAAAACCTCTTTCATTGCAGTCTGGTTAGCCCCGCCACCAATCCAGGAACCGGCAATGGTGGTCATACCCCTCCAGACTTCATTAGGTGCTTCGCCACCTACCAGATCGGGAGCTACCTTTGAAAAGATAAGAATGGTCAAAGGCCCGCCGATAACAATACCGATCGTCCCCGTCAGGAACATAATGACCGCTTTTGATCCCAGCCTGGCGACTTCTTTCAGGTCCACGCTGATGGTAAGCAAGACCAAACTTGCAGGAAGGAGGTACCTGGAAGCGACAAAGTACAACCGCGACTGATCCGGGTCAATGATTCCTAAAGCCTTCAAAACAGAAGGGAGAAAATAACATACCAATAGCGCAGGGACATAAGAATAGAATTTTTTCCAAAAAGGAACGTCCAGGGAGGAGGTATAAAAAACGGCGCCTAAAATGAGCATCAGCAGTCCGAAAATGACTGCATCATTGGTAATAAATGGTTGTTCCATACAAGGTTGATTTTTTGGATCAAAACCGAAAAGTTAGTGCTTTCGGACAGATTACGAATTTCAAATGATTGAATGGCCTATTTTTGGAACTGTAATTGCCTGGATGAGGTCAAAAAAGTTGGAATGAGGTCATTTTTTGTATTGCTTTTTGTGTTGCTAAGCTCCCTTACCTTTTCACAAACCAAAACGTATGTCGGTTTAAAAGGAGGAGCGCACGTGTATTCGTCATTTCTACAACACACGATTTTTAACTTTCGGGCCAGGACCACCTTTCGTCCGGGTATCCATTCCGGCCTTTTGATCAAGCATTTCCCACGAAAACGAGACATTTTTTTCAATGCAGGTGTACAGGGCGGGATTAACTACGTCGAGAAAGGGTGGGTTCAGGAGTTTCCGGAAACCAGCATTCCTAACTACCGGGTGAAATTGAATTACCTGGAAATACCCATCGAAGGCATTGGTTACTTCGGCAACAAAAACAAGTATTTTATTGCAGCTGGGTTCTATACGGAAATTTTAGTGAGCGACGAAAAAGATCCTTCCCCTACCCAGGGGCAGCTTGGAAACCTGGATTTCGTCACCTATGAAGCATCCAGAGATCGGGAAGTCGGTTACGGAGCCCGGGTAAGCGGCGGTATTTTCAGGGACTTTTCTTTTGGTAGCTTGCATTTGGAAGGGTTTTTCACTTACAGCTTTAGCAGCATCATCGACGCCGGAGACTTAACCAACGAACAACTACCCGACATCTCCAACCTCTGGAACACCGGTATCTCCATCGGCTACCTGATTCCATTTGGTAAACTGGAGTTATAGGAGTGAAGGCCGAGAATATGGCTTATCCTGAGCCTCAGTCCTCACGTGACGAAGGAGGAAAAGAAAAAGGAAGTCTCAGTCTTATTACAGGCTGAGGTTTTTGTTTTTAGAGGGATTTGTATACTAAGAATATCAAGTAGGATTTGAAAGCGATTCCGACGTAAAAGGCTTGTTCAAATTGTGGAGATGGTTTTTTCTGCTTGCAGAAGGGGATGCTTTTTTGCTTAATCTTTTGAACTTAGTTTTAAATTGAAAGTAGCCCATGGGAAGAAAGCATATGCTAAATGAGTTATAAGGAGTGAGTATTTGTTTAAACTGCCGACAACAACCACTAAGCAACTCCATGAAAATATCATAAACTGTTGCATCTTGGTGTAAACCTGTCCTTCCATATCCATTGTTTAAGAAGCCAGTTTATCTTGAATAGTAGGTTTAAGCAGGAACGCAACAGAAGCCTATCAAAAGAACGATCTGGAAGTCTTGCAGAAGTTGTATGGAAATACCACCCGTTGGGATAAGAACTGAAATTATAACTCTAAAAATGAATAAAAGTAACTTTGTGAAATGCCTAAGGTATTAGAAGTCAACGGATATAAGTTTTATATTTATACGGATGATCACGTACCCGTTCATGTGCATGTGTGGAAAAGTGGATCAGAAGCAAAGGTGATTGTGGTGCCAGAAATTATGTTAAAAGATAATTATGGTTTTAAGTCGAAAGAACTTAGGCAGATCATTGACGTTTTAGAAGAGCATTATGAGTTTATAATTGAAAAATGGCATGAAATCCATGGTTAGTAAACAGACAGAAGAATATTTGCAACGTTTGGAGCAAGAAGAAAAAGAGGGGAAACCATCGACATCCTACCATGCAAATCCCGACGCAATAGATCAATTAATTATCGAGAATAACCTTGAAATCGCAGGGCTTAATTTTTATCCTCAAATTGATTTAATGCTGATTGTTTTGAATAACAAGAAGGTACTAAAGGAATCCATTAGCAAGTTCAAGTTATTAAAAGGAGCTACCAAAGAGCAGTTAGAAAACTATCACATCAGTAGAACAGGAGTTCATTGGGAAGAATTGGACGAAGACTTGAGTTTGCGAGGGTTTTTGATAACAGCAGTGGCATCCAGTATGTCGCCAGTAGGGAAAGTGGCTTAAATCCACTGCCTCGGTACGTGTCCTCATATGACTAAAGAGTGGAAGAAAATAGAAATCTCAGTCTTTTCTATTTATGAGCTCTTTACGTTCAGTTCTCAATACCTCCATCGGCTACCTCATCCCATTCGGCAAACTGGAGTTATAGGAGTGAAGGCCGAAAATATGGCTTATCTACCTTAGAAAGCCGATAGGTTAACTTATCCTTACCCTCTTCATTCATTGTCATTGGTTTTACTTCACTTTTTTGATGGTAATGGTACAATCAATGAAATGTAAAGTTTGTGATTCATTCACCCCTCTGTAAAACGTTCATTCCTGTAATAATCCGGACTCCAACGAATACCTAGTCAAACTTCTATTTCCATTTTACGATTTGATAAATACCCGAATCACGGTACAGTACTAAGTATTTGAGTGTAAAAATTTGCGACCAACGCATCAAAAGAATCGATGAAAAGAGACTGAATACTAATTAATTACAGGTTTGTATGGTATAATTTTGGACAACGCAATGAAGGTAATGTGTTTTAATTATCACTTCAAAATATCCCTTTTTGTGTATCAGTTTTTTTAATTAAATCATACTTAAATGAATCACAAACTATGAAACACCGTCTATCAGGAAAACTTACGCCTAGGTGGTGCCTTCCGATGAAGGCTCCTGTGATAGTTCTGTTGATCGTGTTGCTTTCTTTTAATCAGGCAATTGGTCAGGATGACGATGCGCCCGGAACGTTAAGTTACGGTGCCAAGCTCGGGTTCACGATGAGTGAATTTGTTAGTTCCCAACCCCATACGGGTGGCAAGATCGGCTTAACTGTCGGTGGGTTTGCTATTTATCCATTGTCGGATTTACTAGCGATACAAGCGGAACTAGGTTACCTGCAGCAAGGGGGTACGTACGTACAATTCATTGATGACACACGTTTTGGGGCACCCTTTGAATTTATTTTTCGAAACGTAAAAGATGCTTCAGTAACGATCCATTCCATCTATTTACCCGTACAGGCGAAACTATCGCTTCCTTCAGAAAGTGGGATCCTTCCGGATCTATTAGTTGGGCCTTATGTCGCTTATAATTTCGCAGCAACAGAACAGTATAAACGCACCGGAGAAATTGAAGATCGTTTATATGCTACCGCCACTGGTGAAGATGTCGTGTCGGATCGATACGAAGATTTGCAATTTGGCGTCGTTGGAGGAATACAATATGAAATTCCGTCTACTTCTTCATTGATGCTCATTATTAACGCTTCTTACAAATACGGGATCAGTCCGGTCAAGGAAAATCATAGTTACATTGATTTTACCGGTGTAGTTAATGACCTAACCACACAAGCATTCATCTTCTCAATAGGGGTGAAGCTTTAACAACACTTAACATCCAAAAAATTTAATATAATCACATTTTTATTTAACACCATGAAATGCCTTAAAGCCGGTGTTAGACCAACGCTACCCGTAAAAGGTAGGTAAGGTTGAATATTGATATTCAATTGAGTTTGGACTTTGAACATCGCCCGAAGCATTTCAAGTAACCAATAAAAAACAAATACTATACTCATGAAACGATTATTAAATCAATCCATTTTTAATGCTTTATTCGTGCTAAGCCTGGTAGCCGTTTTTCTTTCAAGTTGTAGCGATGATTTTACAGAAGAAGATTTGTT
>JBCCXH010000060.1:0-16642 GCA_039192005.1 Bacteroidota bacterium | reverse complement strand
CTGAGACCCGAATCAATTAAGCATTGATTCCGCAGGGAGGCTTTAGGAGTTAGCCATCCAACGTTACTTCAGCCCGGCGCAAAGTCATATAATTCGGGTTGATAGTTTTTTGCTCATGTGGTATTATTGGTTGGGTATAGGTAGCAAAGGCATCGCTCTATTCAGCAAAGATGAGCTACCTTCATTTGCAGTAATTTGACATGCTGTCGGCAAAAACTATGGTCGGGTCACGTCTAAAAATCGTTGCCAAATCATTACATCCAGTATCAGTTAGATCGATTTGAAAGGCAGCGTATGCTCTGGTATAATAAGCATTTAGATTATTTGAGTCCATTTCGATGAGCTTTGAGGTAAATTGATAAACGCTATCCCATTGTTTTGTCTCTTGATAGATTCCTACCATGTTAGATAAGAATTCAGCATTCGATGGAGCTAATTCATAAGCTATTCTCCCATGTTCAAGTGCTTTTTCAACGTTGTTGTCCTTCGAATAATAGAAGCTAATGTATTTGTGAAGCTGGGGTTCATAGGGATAGTTGGATGAAATCGAGTTGATTAGTTCCAATGACTCGTCTGCGCTGCCTTTGGTTCTCAAAATTTCAGCCTTCGCCAAAATGACAAATGGATGTTCCAATTGTTTCGTTGACAGATTTTCGATCCAGGATTGTGCTTCCGAAACATTTCCTCGATATGAGTTCCTGATTGAATAATAGGCTTTTCTTATGATAAGATATTCTTCGATATCTTTATCCTTAAATTTTCTGATAAGGTTTAAGTCAAAAGTGGCTGAGATGGAATTTGATGTACTAGCTATTCCGATGCTTTTTTCATTAACTAATTCAAATTGGATGCATTCAAAACCGTAATTCAACGAATCAATAAAAGCTCTCCCGATTAATGCTGCATAGTAGTCCAGACTGTCGGTTTTTGGATTCAAAACTTTCGAATTGGTGATCTCCAATTCATAACAGTCGTTTAAAGCGGAACCAGTCCATTCTCCTCCGTACTTTTGTGCTTGTGAATTCATGAAAGAAATTTGCCTTGAGAATTCGGCCGCCTGTTGACAGCTAAAAAAGGTACCTAGGAGAAGAGTAAAAATTAGTGAATTGATTTTCATCTATTGAAGTGATATGTTGGAAAAGCTATTTATGAAAGGTTTGAGCTGACCTTGTGAACAATCCTAAATTAATGAAGTTTGCCAGTGTTCCCAAAGTTGAGTAGGTTTCTTCCTTAGTAGGGGCTGCTGAGAAAGTCCCGGACTGGGCGTCTCAGGAGGGCCAGATATAACGCGGTCGAGGGAAGATGTATGCTTATACTTCGATCTGAGGCTAACGCAATAGCTGGTGTTCCTGAGATTTTTAAATGCAGAGGAAACTCAAATACTTACGAAAAAACCTTTCACCATTTGAGAAACAAAATCATTAATAACCACGATCAGGTGAAAAGAAGAGGGTTTTTGAATAAAAAACGTTTCTCAGCAACTCCTAAGTAATTGATCGATAAAGGTTAAACTCAGGGAAGATGTGAGTTTAATTAAACAAATAAATTGCCACTGCTATGCCTCGATTGGAGTACCGGGTTTATGTAATAGAGTTATCTAAACGTGTATTTACAGAAAACACAAAATTCCGTGTCGCTAATCCCCAATACAATGGAGTGTTGGAGTGTTTATACGTTGGGATGACAAGTAAGGAGCCTAAGGACCGGTTTAAAGAACATAAGACGGGATACAGAAACAAAAAGGGTCACAAGCTGTCTTCTACTATTGTTCAAAAATACGGCACGTATCTCCGCCCCAACCTCTACAATCACATCAAGCCAATGCCTACCAGGTCAGAGGCTTTGAAGATAGAGGCGAAATTAACGTTAGAGTTGCGACGAAAGCGATATGCTGTCTGGTCAAATTGAGCAGATGATTTTTGGAAACAATGAACTGAATGAACCAGCGATTTTATTTCGTTCGTGTCGTTGCAATTTGAGAGAATGATTAGTCACTGAAACGCATAGAAATCTATTGCATCCTATAGTTGCCGCCATTAAAATTAGAACGGTATTTTGATTTCTATTTTTTTTAACTCTTTGATTTACAGTACTTTGTTGATAGTGACTGGTGTTTTGTTCATTTCAGAACCATTCTTCAACTTAATGAACTCAGCAGTACATCTGTAGCAACTACTCCAGGTATTTGGTCTTGATTCTCCAAGAATGTTTATCAAATCCGCCTTTAAAGTACACGCTTCATTTTTCAGTACGTCGATGGCATGAGCTTCGCTACAGGCAGTCGAAAAACCTGATTCTTCAAGTTTAATGTGGCCAACGCTTTCGACAGATCGCCAACGCTTTCAAACTTAGTGATGGCTACTTCGCATAGCGAATGGTCTGATTTTTTAAGATCGTATCCGGTTCTTACAATTCGATGAGAACAACTGGAAATAAGAATGATTAGACTTAACAATGGTAGGGGTTTCATAAACCTGTCTGGCCTGCTAAGGCAGACTTTCATTCCCCAGTACCGTCTGGGTGTAAGGATAGCGTAGCGCTTTATCAGATACAAGTAGTTCACAACATAGGTGTATGTATGAAGGCAATTTCAAAAAAATGTGTTCTTAGATGTTTACTTTTTTCAGGTTTAGGCAATATGAGTTAACAATTAATTTTTTTACACTTAAACCATTTATGAAATGAGAAAAATAGTTTTAGCCCTTGTAATTGGCATGATGGGATTCTATTCGTGCTCTGATGAAGATGTACTTCCAAATAGAACCCTGGAATCACCAGAAAACACCGGGTTTACGGATGAAGATGGTAACCCAATAGATCTGGATGATCCAGCAGACGATGATCCGGTAGACGGCGATCCGCTAGGTGGTGGTGACGGCCCCAGTGGTGGAGGTGGTCCTGATGATGGTGATCCTGTGAAAAATGAAACGTATTTAACCCCATTGATCAATTCAATTCAATCAGTAAACCCTATCATTCCCTGCAATCCTGTTTCTGTCACTCGTCACTGTTTTCAGTATGAGGTTTATGTTTCAGCAGCTACAAATGTAGTCAACTACGACAGGTATGTTATAGTAAAGATGACCGGTCGGGTGGAAAATGATAATGTCCTTTTCGATTCTGAAGAACTGACTATTCCTGCAGGACGGCATTTATCCAACAAGAAACGTATTTTCACAGAATTTTTCGTAAACAGGCCTTATGGGGATGTCAAATTTGAAATTGTGCAAGCAACAAATGATGGTTCTAAGTGGAGAACCAGAACGTATCCTATAAATAATTGTCTTTCGCAGCATGAAGGCTACTGTGAGGATCCGAATGAGGATGAGGACGATGGATTATACTCGGATGATATTATAGATGGCCTCTTAAAAAACACGTAATACCGTACAAACGATATAGCAGATGTAATTGATAGAACGTGGAAGTATCCGTTATTGACTTAATAGTGGGTACTTCTTTCTTTTTTTTGAGAAAAAGGGAATACGACACGTCGGTGTCCTCATAATCCGGTGTGTCTGCCCGAATAGAGGCACTGGGCAGTTTACCAACGAAAGACCTTTTTTCTGGATAAGAAGCAGTTTACTTCATTTATATCGTTATTCTTTAGGCGTAGCGCTATCCTTACCCACCACTTCCTGACGGTAGGAGCGTGGCGTAAGTCCTGCCATGCGTTTAAAAAAGGCACTGAAATTATTGGGGCTGTCAAAGTACAGGGTATAGGCGATCTCCTTGACGGACCACTCCGTCTGGGCCAAATAGGATTTGGCCAGCGATAGTAAATGGTTGTGAATGTGACGAAGAGCAGTGATCCCGGAAACGGACTTGATGACAGCATTGAGGTGGTTAGGATGCACGCTAAGTTTTTGCGCATAATAACTGGTGGCATGGAGGTTGGAAAGCGTCTCCAGCTGGCTGTCCGGGTAAAAGCTGGTTTGAATGAGCGTTTGGTAGCGGGAGAGTAGTTTCAGGTCTGCCGCTTTGAGGCTTTTCCTGGCCATATCCGCATCTACTTGTTGTTCAAAAAACCGTCTGACCAAAGAGAGCAGCAGAAACACCTGCGCTTCGATCAGTTGGAATTTGTCGTTGGCTGTTCCGTTGTATTCGTTCCAGATGCTTTCATAAATACCCAGAATGGGTTGAATTTGATCTTTTGGAATTGTGAAAGGGATGGACTGGTCGATCTTCAGGTAAGGAAAAAGGTGAAGAAGTCTGGAAAGAATATGATACTCAGCGATGAAATCCTGGCTAAACATCACGTAAAATCCTTTCCAGTTAGGCACGATGTCCCAGGAAAGTAGTTGAAAAGGAGAATTGAAAAACACGGTGGTGCCTTCCGGGAAATCGGAAAACTCACCAGAAATAACCGTCCCTTCTCCATCCGCTTTGACGGCGATGGCATAGAACTCGTGCCGGAAGACGGGCATTCGTTTCTCCACAGTCTTCATGTTTTCTTCGAAACTTCGGATGTCAAAGTGCGGGTGCTTCGGCGCATCTATATTGATGGCCTTGCAGTATTCGGAGATGGTTTTAAAATGCTTCAAATCAATAGGATGCCATGTAGACGTAAAGCTATACGCTGATTGCCTCATCAATGAAGCGATTTTGTCCAGATTGTAGTGAAATATTGAAACTTCAGGGAATCGTTGCCTTGACAGCAATCACCTCAACTCGCTTGGCGAATAGCCATAGTGCTTTTTAAATGCCGTACTGAAATGCTGCGGGTTTTTGTACCCGACCCTGGAACTTACCTCCGCTACGTTCATCATGCCTTCTACCAATAAGGTTCTGGCTTCCTGCATTTTTAGCTGGTTCCAGTATCCGAATACGGACGTGCCGAATAGTTCTTTAAATCCTTTTTTTAGTGTAAACTCATTAGTACCCACTTGCTGAGCCAGGCTGTGCAGGGTCATATCGCCCGTAAGTTGTTGGGAAAGGATTTCCCTCACCGCATAAATTTTTTCCTCGTGCTGTTTGTTTGCTGCACAGAATACATCACAATTATGATTGCTGATCTGCTCCAGTTGCAACAGCAACAACTCGATGACCCGAGATTCTAAAAACATCCGCTTGAAATGACCGGTCCGGTTACAATGTAAGATTTGATGGATCAGCGTCATCATGTGTGGGGTGATCGGATAGTTATGGGGAGCTAAAACGGCGCCTTCTTTTTTTTCTATGCATTTCCTGAATAGATCGAAAAGTCCGCCTTCAGGTAGGTATTTTTCAAAAAAAGAAGGCTTGAGGTTGATTTCAAAAACCTTCATGTCTTTTTCCGAACACCATTCAATCGCACCTTTGAATGCATTGGCATAAATCAGGTTATGTTGGTTGGCGTTGAAGCTTACTTCTTTACTGAAATTTCCCGAATGCGTTCGCGCCCTTCCCTGTAGGGTAAAGTGCATCTCTATCGTCTCCATGTCCGTATCAAAGTAGACCAGAGTGGGTTTAGATAAGCTGAAATCACCATACCCTATATGTACGCCTTCGAAAAAGATCTCTTTGTACGCTCCATCCATCATCAAATGATCTGCCTTGTAGTCGCGCTCTAAAAAAAGTGCCTGATCCGGGCGGAAAGCATTCGGGTAGTCGACTTCGATGGCCAGCTCTTCAAGTTCCGATCCATAGATTCTCGTTTTCATAAAACCTCTTATTTGCTTTAGTAATTAGCCAGCTGAAGCGTGATTGATCCTTCAGAAAACCCTAGCAAAAATGCAAAAATCAACTCAACGAGTCAATCCCCAGAGGTAGTGAAAACACCTGTCGTAGGTAGTGATTTTAATCACTTTGTAAAACTTTCACAAATGGATAATTAAACAAAACTTCCGTTGACCGGCGTAAGTTTCATATTTCTCCTCATTGCGTAGGTGATACTCCGTTTCGCGTACATCACTCCCTTTTCTCTAATAGTAGGTTTGCTCTCTTTAGAATGATTCTAAAGTCAATACCTCAACCTTACAAATAGATGAAAATAGAAAAAATTAGAAGCTGGTTTTGTGTACTCGGGATTCTTGTAGTTTATCAGCTCTCTGCTCAGCATCAACTTACCGGTACCGTGTATGATGAAGCTGGTGAGCCTCTTGTAGGAGCTACCATTCTTTTATTAAATACATCGAAGGGTGCCTTGTCGGGTGTCGACGGATCGTTTGCCATTGATGATGTAGGTACTGGAAACTATTTCGCCGAAGTATCTTACCTGGGGTATCTCACCAGGCAGCAGCAAGTTGAGGTTACCGGAGACGTGGTGCTCGATTTTAACCTGTCTACTACCAGGGAGCAGCTAGATGAAGTGGTTGTTTCAGCAAATCGAAGGCTGGAGGACATACAAAAAACAGCATCAGTTGTTTCTGCCATTCAATCCAAACAAATTGAGCAGTTGCAGGTAAAACAACTTGGAGAACTGAATAGCATTGCCCCAAACTTTCGATCCTATGATGATGGTGCCACCGGATCATTTACTATCATGGCTAGTCGTGGCATTTCAACGATTGATTTTGTACCTACCATTGCCCTTTATGTAGATGACGTTCCGTACTTTACCACCTATGCTTTTCCGCTTGCTTTGAGCGACGTGGATCAAATAGAAGTGTTAAGAGGTCCACAGGGGACTTTATACGGACGAAATGCACTGGCCGGTGTCATTAAAATCACGACTAAACGACCAACGAACCAACTAAGCGGATTTGCTTCGACAGGGTTTGGTAACCTTGGTTTACAGGAATACGGGCTGGGGCTAAATGTCCCTCTGATAAGAGATAAATTCTTCTTTCGGGCCAATGTCAACTATACGGATCGCGATGGATTCGTGAAAAACGCTTTTAACGGAAAAGACCTTCAAAACAGACAAACGACAGATGGTAGTTTCCGATGGAAATACTTTGCAAATGATCATTTTTCGCTCTCGCTGACCTACGGGTTGCAGTATAGGGAGTCGTTCGGTTATGCATTTGCCTTGTCTTCTCCTGATAACACGTTTCAGAACATACTCGCAAATGCACCCTATCAGGTCAACTTTAATGAGGATGTCTTAAGAGAGGCGACAACTCACAACGTCGCGTTTAATGCGACCTACGATTTCGAAAAGTTCAACGTGACAGCGGTGACTGCCTATCAGTATACGGATCAAAATCGGCTGGATGAGTTTGATTACACCCCTTTGAGTGTTCAGTCTGTATCCGGTGATTTTGACCTACGAAATATTTCTCAGGAAATACGGGTTGCCTCTACCGGGCTATACGCATTTCAATGGACAACAGGTGTGTTTTTATACAGTACACAGAACGATGTCAATGACATCCTTTTCTCTGGCGTGGATAATGTCCAGGACCCACTGGCCCCGAATCAACGTGATGATGAAACACAAAGAGTGCAGGAAGGCATTGCCGTTTTTGGTCAGGCTTCTTATGATCTGAACAGCAAACTAAAACTCACGGGTGGGTTGCGGTTCGATTACGAAGAATCCTCCGCTTCTGTGGTGCAGGTCTCCAGCGTTCCGGATGCGCCTGTGAATAGTTTTGATGAAAAAGCCAATTTCACCGCCGTTTCTCCAAAGCTTTCGCTCAGTTACGAGGCAGGTCAGGATCTATTCTTATTTACGAATGTAGCCAGAGGGTTTCGACCAGGAGGAATCAATACGTTTACCACCCGTGCAGAAGACGCCCCTTTCGACCCGGAAAACACCCTCAACTATGAAGCAGGACTAAAATCTAACTTCTTAAACAACCGTGTGAAGTTCAATGTGACAGGATTCTACATTCGCTACACAGACCAACAGGTGTTTACCGTGCTGGATGCCGCAACCTTCAATTTTGGAACGGATAACATTGGAAAATCCAGAAGCATGGGGCTGGAGGTAGAGTCGCAGTGGGTGGCCAATAAAAATATTACGTTCAATGCCAACTTAGGGTACTTAAATACGGAAATACTGGATTACGTTTCTTCCGGGATCGACTTTTTTACATTCGAAGAAATCCAAAACGACGAGTCCGGCAACTTGCTACCCATATCTCCAGAGTTCAATGGCAACCTGAACGTCAACTACACGCTCCCAATTACCAATAAAGTAAACCTGGAATCATCGGTAGACTACAGCTACCAAAGTAAAGTGTTTTGGGATGTTCCAAATGAAATATCACAAGATGCCTACGGGATACTAAATGCAAGAATTGGAGCCACTTCAAAGAACGTAGACGTTTTCTTGTGGGGGAAAAACCTGGGCGATGAAGTGTATTTCAGTTACGGATATGGCGTAGGAGGGTTCAATGCTGCTTCTTTCGGGCTACCACGAACGTATGGTTTTACCATAACGGGTAAGTTCTGATGAAGGTCGCACGGTACATCATACGGTTTCTATTGGCATTTATCTTTGTTTATGCCGGTATAGAAAAGCTTTTCCTGCCTTACAACCCTTCTGTCTTTAAGTCAGATGTGGAAATGACCGACCCGAGGTTTTTTGAGTTCTACGATTTCCTCATGGGTTCAGGCTACCTCTATTTTGTCGGGTTTTTTCAATTGCTCTGTGGGTTACTCCTTGTTTTCAGAAGGACCTACCTGTTGGGAGCCGTCATGATGGTGCCGCTTATGCTTTGTTTATTAATGACCCACGTATTCATTTCCAGGTACATGGGTTTCATCGTTTTTGACGGAGCCATGTTCCTCCTTAATGCGGTGTTGGTGTTTGGTCACTATCAGGAATTGAAGGCGACGTTCTTAAAATCTCAACCTCGATTGATTTAATGATGGAACCACTGGCATTAAAAATCATTTATGGCATCTTCATGTTGGCAAGTTTCATCATTCGGATGCCGCACGAACGTAGGAATAAAGCCAATAAAATCATTGATGACTACAAGAGTACGTTAGAAAAGACATTACTCTTTATCGTATATATTGGTATGATGATTTTACCATTACTTTATGTCTTTACCGGGGTACTCAGTTTTGCTGATTATGAGCTGCCGTTGGCACTTCACATCCTTGGAATGTTATTTATGCTACTTTTTGCCTGGCTGTTTTACCGGTCTCACAAAGACCTGGGGCAAAACTGGTCGGTTAGCCTGGAAATCAGAGATGAACATACCCTTATTTCTTCAGGTATCTACCGTAAGGTCCGCCACCCCATGTATACGTCCATCTGGATGTGGGTGATTGGTCAGGCGCTGATCCTAAATAATTACGTCGCTGGCCTGAGTGGGATTTTCGCGTTTGGATTGATGTATTTCCTACGGGTAGGACCGGAGGAAAAGATGATGGAAGCCACGTTTGGAGACCGATACAACGTATACAAATCGAGGACCGGAAGACTGTTTCCTAAACTATTTGGTGCATCATGAGCCATGCCATTTTTGAAAATAAGCGTGCGGCCAATTACGATCAGTTTGTGCAAAACTGGATCCCTAACTACCAGTATTTTATTGAGCACCTTCCCCGTTTGTTGAGCGAGGCAGCCCGGGAAGAACTACTCGTGGTTGGGTGTGGTACCGGCAACGAGATGCTGACCATACTGCAACAAACTGCCGATTGGAAAATGACCGGCGTGGATCCATCTCCTGAGATGATCCGTCAGGCGCGAGAAAAGTTAAAAGACTATTCCGGCGTCTCACTGGTAGACGGTGAAATAACCACGCTTCCCGGTACACCTTCCTTTGGAGCGGCTACGCTTTTGCTTGTCCTGCACTTTTTGGAAGACAATGGAGACAAGCTGCAGTTGTTGCAAAACATCTCTGATCGGTTAAAGCCCGGAGCCCCTTTCGTGATGCTGGACATTACCGGCACGCAACAGGAGATAAAAGACAATTTACAAGTTTTGAAATGCCTGATTCCTCCTGAGATCGATGAAGAAGAAATACAAGAGCGATTAAAGCGAATAGCGAACGAACTCCATCATGTTTCAGAAACACGACTGGTCGCGTTGCTAAAAGCAGCCGGTTTTGAGACACCGCTTCGGTTTTTTCAGAACTCCATCTATAGGGGCTGGCTGACCCGAAAAAGTTAAGATTTAAAAGCAAAAAAGTCATGCAACTAGAAATAACTAACCTATCTAAAACCTACCCCAATGGGGTCCAGGCACTAAAGGACGTTACCCTGACCATCGAAAAAGGAATGTTTGGGCTGTTGGGTCAAAACGGTGCTGGAAAATCCACCCTGATGCGAACCATTGCGACTCTGCAGGATGCAGATCACGGAAGCATCCACTTTGACGGTGTTGATGTGATCAACGAACCAGACCAACTTCGGCAGGTTTTGGGCTACCTGCCACAGGAGTTTGGCGTCTACCCGGCAGCCACAGCTACCGAGTTATTGACTCACATCGCAGACATGAAAGGCATCATTAACGCTTCAGAGCGTAAAGATCAGGTGGAAGCATTGCTTAAGAAGGTGAACCTTTGGGAGGTGAAAAACAAGCGACTGGGTGGCTACTCGGGAGGAATGAAACAGCGGTTTGGTATTGCACAGGCCCTGTTGGGCAACCCCCGGCTTATCATCGTCGACGAGCCTACTGCCGGTCTCGACCCGATGGAGCGAAATCGCTTTTACAACCTGTTGGCAGAGATCGGAGAAAATACCGTCGTGATCTTATCGACCCATATCGTAGAAGATGTAAGTACGCTCTGCAACCAAATGGCCATCATAGGAAAAGGGGAAGTGCTGCTGACCGGAGCTCCTGACGAGGTGGAAAAAGCACTGGAGGGAAAAGTATGGGAAAAGCAAATAGAGCGGGAAGAGCTATCCACTTATGAAGATCGGTTGAACGTGATCTCAAGCCGTTTTCATCTGGGAAAACTATTAATCACTGTTGTTTGCGATGACTTGCCTGATGGGGAGTTTTGGGCTAAAGCTCCTACACTAGAGGATGCATACTTCTATGAACTGTCCAAACAAAAACAATTGGTAGAAGCCTAAATACGTACGACTATGATTGGAAAAATTTTACGATTTGAGCTGTGGGCGCGCTTCAAGCAGCCCATGACGCTACTCTTTTTTCTGATGCTTGTATTCCAGGGCATCTGGTACACGCAAGGGAGCTATGAATATTACGTAAATGATGCAACCCTTATGAATGGGGCCGCTTTGTTTTACAAAAATTTCGCCGGAGGAGGGATGCTCCTGGTCATTGTGATTGCACTGATCACAGGTACGGTTTTGTACAAAGACATACAGTATCAAACGGCGGGGATAATGTACACCACGCCTATTAGTGAGAAACAATTTTTCCTGGGAAGGTTCCTGTCTGCTTACCTGATCAATGTGGTCATTGGGTTTGGCATTCTCGTAGGCATGGCGCTCACCCCTTATTCAGGGATTGGCACGCCTGATAAGTTCGGCCCCATGCCATGGGCGCAGATGTTTCATGGGTTTTTCACGCTTACGATGGTGAACCTGTTGATCTTGACGATGGTATGCTTCTCTGTCATTGTGTTTTTTAAGAAAATGGCCGCTGGTTATTTGAGTATTTTCATCTTAGTGATGTGTTTCTTAGTAGGCGAAAGTACCAGCTCCAATGCGGGAGACCGAACCGCTTATGAATTGCTTGATCCTTTTACGTATGTGTACACCTCTACGATGATGGATGCACTACCTGCTGATCAGAAAAACACCGGTTTTCTTACATTCAATACCACATTCTATTTGAATCGATTGATTTGGGTAGGAGGGACGCTTTTGCTTTTCTTTTTTGCCTATCGAACGTTCTCTTTCAAGGAATTTGCCAATACCTCGGCAAAAAATAAGAAGAAAATTTTTGAAGAAGTAAAGGCCACTAAGTTCGGAAAACTGACCGTTCCAAAAGTGATACAGACCTTTTCTTCGTCCGAGTTTATTCGTAAGTTTTGGCGACTGTCCACTCTGGAGTTTAAAAACGTGGTGAGGCCGATCAATTTTAAAATCATCTTAGGCATCCTTGCGCTGATGTTTTTTCTCCAAAATGTCATGTGGAATGCCACCTACTACCTGGGTCCCTCAGAGCCACTCACCTCTACCATGACCTTCGTTCGGCTGCCCATGGGTTTCTTCATCATCATGCTATTGATGATCTGGGCAGGAGAGTTGTTCTTTAAAGACCGCATCTCCAATATCTGGCAGATCACCGACTCCCTTCCCGTACCTGTGTGGGTGACGACTTTATCGAAGTTTGTGGCCATTAGTGGCGTAGCATTCATGACGGCGACAGTAATCATCGTATGTGGCATCGCCGCACAGACACTGATGGGCGGTTGGCAGGAAATAGACCTGTTACAGTATGCAGATGATGTATGGGGGTATAAATGGGGGTGGCTCACTTACCTGCAAAACATAGCGCTTGTCTTCTTTCTTGCAGGACTAACAGGAAATCGGTTTTTGACGCACATTTTAGGAGTAGGGTATTACTTCTTCAACATCATCAGTTTTGACATGGGCATCATGGAAGAGGTCCGGTTTGGCTATGCACTCACACCCGGAGTGGAAGACTTTTCGGATGTAAATGGCTACGGCATCTGGACCATTTCTTCGTGGTGGTATTTCCTTCTATGGTCCGCATTGGCCATCGTTTTTGTTCTGTTGGGTATTCATTTCTGGAAGCGTGGTACCGCATTGAATTTTACACGAAAACTTACGTTTAGAACGTCTCAACTAAACCTTTCCGGTAAAGCGCTCATGGTACTCAGCCTGGCCGCTTTTTTCTTTTTGCAATCATTTATTGTTGGAGAAGTCAATGAAAAAGGAAACTTCGAAACAGAAGCACAAGAAGCTTATGACCATGCCAGTTATGAAAAAAAATATAAGTGGATAGAAGGCAAAGCACAGCCTAAGTTGACCGCCCTGGACCTGAACCTGGATCTTTTTCCAGAGATACGAAAAGCTTCGTATCAGGCAAACATGCAGCTATCCAACCCTCATGAAATGGCAATTGATACGCTTTATTTGAATTACGATGATTTTGTCGCATTCGATGAGATCAAATGGAATGATCAGGTCGTGGAGATCGCATGGAAAGACGATGAATTTAGCCAACTGGCCCTTCCAATAACGATGGATTCCGCGGCGACCGGGTTGTTATCCATCGTTGCCACCAAGCAATACGTCGGGTTCACCCAAAGTGGTGAGTCGCCACAACCAGACCTGACGTTTAATGGACTTTTTATGAACGCAAAAGACATCCTTCCCAACATAGGGTACTATTCGGAAAGAGAGTTAGACAAAAACAGGGAGCGGAAGGAACATGGGCTCGAAAAAATTGATGCACGCATGGCCTCCATTTCAGACAGTGTGGTGCTTGCACAGGATGTATTTGCTGCCTATTCCGATTGGATTGCCGGCACGATTACGCTTAGCACCTCGGCCGGTCAAAAAGCAATCGGGCCGGGTAAAGTGATCAAAGCATGGGAAGAGGAAGGAAGGAACTACAGCCAACTCAAGCTGGAACATCAGTCTCCATACGAATGGTATTTTGCTTCCGGAGAATACGAGGCGTTTGATTTTGAGGTTGCAGGAACTCAGGTATCCTTACTTCATCAATCAGGCCATGATTACAACCTGCCATTGTACAAACATGCGGTACAGCATTCCTTATCGTTTGTTACAGATTACCTGGGTCCTTATCCCTTCAGTGAATTGCGAGTTGTTGAGATCCCGTTTTATCAGGAAGACCGCTATGCGTATCCAAATGGGATCGCAATCTCGGAAAAAGAAGGCTGGTATGCAGATACCAATCAGGCTCCTGAACAAGCCTACCTGATGTTTACGGTGGCCAGTCAGGTGATCGGGCAGTGGTTGCATCAAAACGTAAAAATCGGAAACGTACAGGGGGCAGACATGCTAAAAATAGCCCTTCCGGAGGCACTGGCGTTGCAGGTAGTAACTTCTGCTTATGGAGAAGAGGCAACAGAAGGGATTCTGGAGAAGAAGCAGAGTTATTATAGCAAAGAGCGTGGCAATGAAGCCAACCAGGAGCCACCTTTGATTTACGCTGACGGTGCCGAATACCTGGAAGGAAACAAAGGAGTCATTGCACTTCATGAGTTAAGTAGGACCGTAGGGCAGGAAACGTTTGTGTCTACTTTGAATAAATGGATTCAAAATCAAGAAGATGCCTATACCCACTTTAAGAGTCTTTTTGATCAGTTAAGCGACCAGTTGAACGAGAAGGAACGAGAAGAGATACGCAAACAGTTTGAGGAAGTGGTTTAGGTTCGTAGCAATTTCAGGGCAATTGCATGTTAGATCCGGCTTTAAAAAAGAAGCCTATATTCCCCTTCTCAGAAGGGGTTTGGGGAAGTTAGGACTTAAAGTATCTTTTTTGAAGCTGCGTGGAACAGCCCAATTTTTGGCATAAAGAAGTGAAAAATGTTAACATGCAATCGCCCTGGCAGCAATTTGAAAAAAGTAGAGGCTGTCCCGAAAATGGGGACAGCCTCTCTTTTTATAATGTTATTTATAACTGTATTGACAATTGGATTGATTGTATAACTTTAGCAGGCATAACCTAAGACCCAATGAAAATCAATCCGCTCTTTTACCTGTTTCTCTTTCTTCCGCTAAGCTTGACTTTTGGTTACATTCAGAAAACACAGAAAGATCACCCACAGGATAGCGTCACCCAGAGACAACCTAACATTCTTTGGGTACTGACTGACGATCAGCGGTACGACGCGATTCGCGCATTTAACAACATGCTCCATGGTCGCGAGATGAGCGAGTTGGGCTACGTAGAGTCGCCCAACGTAGACCGCCTCGCTACACAAGGGGTGACCTACATCAATACCTACTGCCAGGCGATGGTGTGTGCTCCCTCCAGGGCTTCGATGCATACTGGACGTTATCCGTTCCGATCAGGCATTTACCAATTTGAATATTTTAATAACAACACGGACAACTCCTACCCACTTTTACCCGAAGCGATGGCGAAGTTGGGGTACCAAACCGCTCATTTTGGGAAACTTGGTGTGCGGATACGAACCCTCAAGGAAGGAAAGGCCATAGGATATCCCATTTATCAAACCGATGTAAATACGCACCTGGTTCAACAGGAAGCGTTAGCAGCGACGGGCAGGCAACGAAACATTACCGAAGTCAATGGAGAAAAGCTGGAAAATCCGATCAAACAAGCGACCTACCTGAAAGATGAAAGCGGAAAGATGTATTACATCTCCAAAGAGCTGGAAGCGCAGTATCCACAATTTGCCGGTATGGCTAAAGAAGCCCACGAAAAGTACGACTTGTTGCGAAAATACAACAGCAAAAAAGAAGACTCGGATACCCCATTCCATCCCGGCATTTTAGCAGGAGTCAGCCCATTGCCGTACGGAAAGACCAGGGACGGGGTGTATAACACGGCATTCAAATCATTCCTACAAAGCGAAGATCAACAATTTGAGTTTGGCCACCGTTCCTTTCAAGGCGCTGACCCTTCTAAGCCATTGTTTTGTCACATTGGCTACGATTTCCCACATACTCCGGTATTGCCTCCTGCCGACTATCGGGAGCGTTTTCAACAGCATCAATACGAGGTGCCAACGCTAACAGAAGAGGAGTTGGAAAAGATGCCTGAAGTTTTTAGGAAGAGGGTACTCAACGTATACACCAACGACTTTACCGACCAGGAAAAGCAGAAAATGATCCAGGATTATTACGCTTTTTGTGCGTATGGTGATGCACTGGTCGGGGAGGCGGTAGATGCGTTTGTCAAGTACAGCGAAAAGCACGACCAACCCTGGCTTGTCGTATACGTCTGTGGAGATCACGGCTGGATGCTCAACGATCACGGAACCATTGGCAAGGTAGTGCCCTGGGAGGTAGACATGCACAACCCGATCATTGTCGTGTCATCAGATAAAAAGAAGTTTCCACCCAACAAGGTAGTGACGGACTTTACCGAGTTTGTGGACATCGCGCCTACCATTCTGGATGCTGCCGGTGCAGACCTCCAATCCGATCAGTATGCGTATCTCGACGGGATGGATTTGGCGAAAGTGGCTTCCGGGGAATTACCAGCACGGGATTACGTAATCGGTCAAAGCCACCATGTCGTGGGTCCAAGAGCCTACATCCGCACCAAAGAGTATGCGTTTTCCTTGCGTACCCGACCCAATCTGAATCGGGGAGAGGACATGAAGTGGGCACTTCAGGCCAGCTATGAAGCCCTGGATCCTTCGCTGTATTATACGCCTAAAGATCCACATGAAATAAACAACCTGGCTTTTGACGAGGCCTACCAGGACGTTGCCATGGCGATGAAGGAGAAACTACTGACGATCGTGTTGGGCGACAACCGGGCAGAAACCAACTGGGGTGGCGATAACTACGGCAAGAATGTGAAAGCAGTAGGTACGAAGGTATACCGAAGCAACTTTGCGCCCGGGGCGCATGATTATAAGTTGGAGTTGGAATGAACCGGCTGTTAAAAACAGGTGTCAAGAGGAGTGGCAATATCGAACTATCATCTATAAGCCAGCCGTCCGCACTAACTGAGCTACCTGCCTAAGCGGACAGGTTTGCAAAGGCTGGTGCGATGAGATACCTTTATAAGCAGTTGACAAGTCTACCCAGCCCATCTAATAGATGATAATTAGATACGCTATATGTCATAAGTACCAATGAAAAACAATTATCTGATCGTAATTTTTCTCTTTGTTTTTAGTTGCTACTTTAACAATGAAAGATCAGT
>JBCCXH010000059.1:0-16738 GCA_039192005.1 Bacteroidota bacterium | reverse complement strand
TTTTCGAGCTTTTGAGCTTTTAATTTTGACAATTTCATCAACTCATTTTTAGTTTGTATCTCTAACCAAATCATAGGATCCTGATTAAATATTTTTCCCAAAATAAGTGCAATTTCCAGATTTACTGGACGCTCACCCTTTATAACCTTACTCAAATTAGAGGGCTTTAATCCGATGTAATTGGCAAATTTGTTTTGTTGTATTCTCAGAACATTCAAATGTGCTTTCAAAAACTCACCTACAAGTTTCAATTCACCTTTAGGTTCGGAAGATAAATAGTCTTCCATTTTAAATTTCAACCCCATTAATTCTACACTTCTTTTCTGCTTTTGAGTTTGCTTCCTTACCCGATTCAAAAGTATCGCCTGAAATTGATCAAACTCCTGCTGCTCAGCATCCATAGGTTCAGTAAGTACCCCACTTGTGCCTTCTTTATTTTGATTATTTGTCATCTTAGCAATCATTTAGTTCCAGTCCTATTTAAGTATTCGGTTATAAGTTCCAGTCCATTCTCTTCACTGATGAACATCCTTTGTCCTAACCCTTGCTCTGCCTTGTACTTCTTTTTATACCATTCAATGAGATACGCTTTTGAGACAAAAGTTAAATAACCTTTATACTCGCTCTCTAACTTAAAACTTTCTCTACAACCAAAGGCGATCAGACAGCCCGCCACATAATCATATTTCTTATTCTCTCTTCCAACATTATGAGGTGCAATTTCAAGTACTTCCATAACCAACATCTCATTCTTGATTTTCAATTGCAACATTCCTTCAATGCTTTCATCAACATTTTTCAATTTGAGCATAAAAACTTCTGAATCTTTTTCTTTCAATAAGTTTTTCCAATTGAAATTCCATCCATTTTTCTTTAGTGGTATCTGACTACTACTAGCGAGTACAATTTCAGCATCAACTAACTGATGGTTATCCACATCAAAAATATGAACGTTCAATCTACACTTAATCTTTAAGCTTAAAGGTAATTATTTAGTTGTCAATTTTGTATAATTAACAACATTTTTATTATCATAAATTGACACTCTTTCTTAAAAGAGAAAGCGTGAAAGCCATCAATAACTCTTCATCTTCTTCTTCCAAAACTTACCCTGATCTGAAGGAGTAAATTTATTATCGATGAATAACCGAGGTGACCAATCGTTGTCAAACACCCAGACCACGTAGGAGATGTTGCGCTCATCGGCATAGGAGGTAATGGCTTTTCCATAGCTCTCATCACTGATCACAGGGATATGCGCACCGTGATCATCAGCGGCACAATACCCTATTTCCGAAAGGATGATCGGGTACTTTTCTTTGGCAAACCCCCAATCGGCGGTCCACTGGTCGGGCCAGGGTTTTTCTCTCTTTTGAGGATAGGGATGGCTGATGTATCCAATGCCGTCCGCATCAATGGGAGTCAGTTTTATGGGAGTTAAATCATAGGCCCAATTGAAACCGGCAACTAAGGGAATGCCCTCTCCTTCATTCGCCCGTACCATAACAATCAGGTCCTCCATTATTGGCTTCCATTCGTCCCAGGAGAGTTTACCAAATCGATTGTTGTAGGTGGTAGGTTCGTTGAAAAGTTCGTAGAAAGCAACCGTGGGGTTTTTACCATACCGTGCAATGATGGTTTTCCAAAAATTGTAGGTTTCGGCCAAATCGGTGTAATACCGATCGTTTAAGAACAGGCTTGTCTTTAAATTGCCAATGCTATGCCAGTCGATGATCACATACAGGTTGTTTGCAGTCGCCCAGGCGATGCCCTCATCTAACAGTTGAAGGTAGGCATCCTTTCCTCTTTTGCGCCAATCCCGGGGGTGGATCGGGATACGAACAATGGTCGCCCCCCACTTTTTTATCTCTTCGAAATAGGCTTCATTCCATCTGTTTTCGTTTTTTAATGCATTGGGGTCTTTACTACTAAAGCCCCGAAATACAACGACTTTCCCTTGTTCATCCACAAACTCATTTCCGGATACCGTAATCCGCCCCATTGTGGATTGTCCTTCGACACCTGTCACATAAGCGGATAGAAGTAAAAAAAGTATTGCCCGTATCATATCAGTATAAAGTAAATAAAGCGTTTAATTGAGCAGCTGAGCTACCTCCCACGTAGACTTCGAAATCACCAGGTTCGACGATGTAATCGCCCTGATTCGTATAAAAGCCAAGTTTTTCCTGGTCTAATGTAAAGGTCACCTCTTTCGATTCCCCGGGTTTCAGGGTGACCAATTCAAATCCTTTTAGCTCCCTTACCGGACGGCTCACACTCCCTACGAGGTCACGAATGTAAAGTTGAGCCACCTCACGCCCCTCGTATGCGCCGGTGTTTTTCAAGGTCACCGAAACAGTGATTTCGCCATCAACAGCAGCAGTTGAATCACTCAGTGATAGGTTGCTGTACTCAAAGGTGGTGTAGCTCAGCCCGTAGCCAAATGGGAATAAGGGCGCATTGTCCGAATCAATGTAGTGAGACCAAAACACGTTTTTACTTTTATCCGTCGGGCGTCCCGTATTTTTATAGTTGTAGTAAATCGGCACCTGCCCCACGTTTCTTGGAAAACTCATGGGCAACTTCCCGCTGGGGTTGTAGTCGCCATAAAGGACCTGCGCGACGGCATGGCCTGTCTGCGTGCCTAAATGCCAGGCTTCTACGATGGCAGGAATACGCGCTGCAGCCCATTCAATGGCCAGTGGACGTCCATTGTTCAGGACCAGCACGATGTTTTTGTTGACGGCATAAACCGCTTCGAGCATCTCCTGTTGGAGTCCGGGCAGCCCCAGATCGGTTCTACTCCTCCCCTCTCCACTTTGAAACCCATGTTCACCCAGCACCATCACCACCACGTCTGCAGATTTAGCAACACGTACGGCCTGATCCAGGCCCGCCCGGTCCGTCGTGTTGATGGGTAGTTCCCGTATAAATTTCGCTTCCCCGACAAAAACATCTACTCCCTTTTCGTACGTAAGCTGATTGCCCTCATATGCTTTCATACCTTCCAGTACAGAAACAGCCGTATGATCATCAGAAGCGATGCGCCAGCTACCCAAAGGGCTATTGTCATCTGCGGCCAACTCACCAATCAACGCCACTTTTTGACCTTCTTTTTTAAGTGGAAGCAGATTTCCTTCATTTTTCAATAGCACAATGGATTTTTTGGCCATGTCCAGTGCCCCTCCGTGGTGAGCCGGATGGTTGATCCACTCTTTTTCCCGCGCTTCGTCACAATAGCGATACGGGTCATCAAAAAGTCCCAGCTCAAACTTGACGCGCAATATCCTACGGACTGCATCGTCCAAAATGGATTCATCCACTTTACCGGCTTTCACCAACCCGGACAGCGCGTTGATGTAGGTATAGCCCTCCATGTCCATATCAGACCCCGCCTCGGCAGCCAGTTTGGCCGCATCTTTTCTGTCTTTTGCATACCCCCATGTGATCATTTCTGAAAGAGATGCCCAATCAGAGACGACAAATCCATCAAAATTCCATTTTCCTTTTAAGATCTCCCGTTGGAGAAATTTGTCCCCGGTGGCAGGTATCCCGTTTATCTCATTGAAAGAATTCATAAGCGTACGCACTCCTTCGTCCACCGCAGACTTAAAGGGCGGCAATACCATGTTGTGTAGAGTGGAAGTGCCGATGTCTACCGTATTGTAATCTTTTCCAGCCTCAGAAAATCCGTATCCAGCAAAGTGTTTGGCACAAGCTGCAATGGTGTGAGGATCGGACAGATCATCTCCCTGAAAACCTCTCACTCTGGCGCGCGCAATGAGGCTCCCGAGGTAAGGATCTTCTCCCGCCCCTTCCATGACCCTGCCCCAACGAGCATCACGGCCAATATCTACCATCGGCGCAAACGTCCAGTTGATCCCGGCAGCAGCAGCTTCTTTTGCAGCACAAGCGGCCGATCTTTCGATCGCTTCCAGGTCCCAACTTGCCGATTCTGCCAATGGGATAGGTGAAAGCGTTTTGTATCCATGGATGACATCAAAGCCGATCAATAGCGGGATGCCCAGTCGGGTCTCTTCCACAACGATCTTCTGTACGGCACGCACATTTTCCACACCTTTAACTGAGAGCATGGCGCCAACCATTCCGCTTTTGAGGTGTTCGTATTTTAACTCTTCGCTCCCTCCCTCTGGTACAGGGCCGGTCACTTCCCAAAACCCGTTGTAAAGGTTCATCTGCCCCACCTTTTCGTCGATTGTCATGCGGGCGAGAAGTGAGTCTACCTTGGTCGCTATTGCATCATTAGGAGGTGTTGACATAGTGGATTGTGTTTGAGTACAGGATTCAAAAAACAGTAAGAATAAACCCAAAAGGGTTAGTTGAACTAATTTCATGGATTGCTATTGATTGGTGGAAAAACTGGAAGCCGGTAAGTCGGCTTCGTTAAACAAATTGGACAACATGGTATCCCCCCAGGCGAACCTGACGTATACCGGATTTTTTACTTGGGGTGAAGAAACGATTACCTCACCTCCTTTCAACGACTGACTGGCAGGATAAAACACTTGATCTTCAGCTGCGACTTCAAACAACTTTTCGTCATTTGTAAGGTACAACCCTGCTGCGTTGCTGAAAGACAAAATGGCTTTTTCTTTTTTGATGGTTAGTTGCTCAAATACAGGGCCCTCGACTATTTCGTCCAGCACACCGTAGTGCTTCTTCAGGGCTTGTCTGGCCAGTCGTTCGCCTACCTCCATTTTCTTTTTGGGATGAATGTCCGTTGTGTCACCGATGTCGCTAATCACGACCATACCCGTATGGGGCAGGTTCACTCTTCGTTGTGCGTCACGTACTTTTACTCCTGCGTCGCTGCCTCCATATGGGTACGGGGCAATTTGGACAAAATAGAAGGGAAACGCATACCCCCACTTTTCACGCCAGGTGGTGATGAGTGTTTCAAACATGGATTGATAATAGTCCGGGTTGGCTGCATTACTCTCTCCCTGATACCAAATCACTCCTGCAATCTTATAAGAAGTGAGTGGACTAATCATCGCATTGTAGGCTTTTCCAGGTTTAGATGGACTCCAATCCATTTCGCCGATAAAACCGGCACCTTCCTTTAGCCGGTCATCGTTTTCAATGGCAGCACCGGGTATCCAAACTTCTGCCGGGCTACCTCCCCAACTCGCACTGATTAGCCCAATTGGAACCCCTTCTAAATTTTCATTTAAATCTTTTCCAAATGAGTACCCGATGGCACTAAAATACTTCATGGTCTCTGGCGTGCATGTCTTCCAGGCTCCGCTCGCCTCTAGTTGTGGTGCATCTGCTGTCTTTTTGGGTGTTTGAAAAAAACGGATCATCGGGTGGTCCGCTTTTGCGATGGCTTCATCTGCCCCTTCCATCCCCGCACTTGGGGTCCACTCCATATTGGACTGTCCCGAACAAAGCCAGACTTCGCCAACCAACACGTCACTGAGGAGGATTTCATTGTAGCCCCTGATCTTAATTTCATAGGGTCCTCCTGCCTTGGGCGTCTGAATCTTTACGGACCAATTGGCATGGTTATCGGCAGTATCACGGTACACGTTGTTGTCCCATGAAGTAGTCACCTCAATTTTCTCAAACGGACCTGCCCAACCCCAAATGAGTACGTCGGCCTCACGCTGTAGCACCATTCGGTCGCTAAACATGGAAGGCAGGGTTACGTTGGCGTGCGTGTTCATTGCAAGCATAAATCCGATAAGGTAATAACTGATCTTGTACTTCATTGCTTACTGATTTAAGAAATCGTTCAAAAATGGAACCAACTGACGAGCCATCTCTTTTTGTTCGGGAATCAGCGGATGATAGGTGCAACCCGTGGGCGTAATGGGACGAAACTCGAAAACGGCAATTTGATGTTTTTCCCGGAAAACACTTTTCACCTCGTTTAATGCACTCTTTAAGAGGTCCGCATCATTTCCCCCTACCATCGGGCTGGTAAGTAATACGATTTTCACATCAGGATCACGATCATAAAGCCTTTGCACGAAAGAAGTATACGTTTTGACATACTTCTCAAAGTTAAAGGGCAATCGGGTCTTTATTCCATCTCCTCTGGAAAGATCATTGGTTCCCAGACAAATACTAATTAAATCCGGTGTTCTTTTCGGTTGGTATTGAATGGTACGATCCTGATTCAGGTAAAGGTTATCATAAACTTGTGGTAAAGTAGGCTCATCTATGTTCTCATCGTTCCAGTTTCGGTAGATGCCGTATCCGGAAACCGAATTCAACACCACATCTGCCTTCAGGCCATCAGCAGTTAGTTTTCCATAGCTATAGGAAGCCCTGTGCTGATCGTACCATTTCCCTACGCCACAAGGTACGTCGGTTGTATCCGCTCCCATTGCTGAGGTGATGGAGTTTCCAATAAATTCAATGTAACGATCTCTCCCTTTCGGTTTTTTTAGTTGGCTCATCACTTCAATGCCTTTGATCACGACGACACCTGTAGATGCTTCTGTATCTTTTATCAGTTTTATGTGCGTATTTTTCTTAAGGTGGTCGAGTACAATTCGAGTGGTGTCACTTGACCCAACAGTGTATTTATCCATCTCGATTCCATTTACCCAAATAGAAACGTAGGCATGGTACGACCCTTTCGTGTAGAGTAACAGGTCCGTTTTTTTTGAGCTAATAAATTCAATCTGCGAAGCAGCGCTAATCAGTTCCAACTCATCCTTTTCATTTTGGAATGTCCTTCCTGAAACATGGTAAAAGTCTTCATTCATTGAATGAAAAATACCGCTGTCCGGAAGCGTCGTGTTACTGAATAATAAGGCGAAAAGTGGTGCGAAAACGATCACTAAAATTGGGGTTTTGGGAATTTTCGTCATTAAACATTAAACTAACAAAAAAAATAGATGATTGAATTTACAAATTCCGTCATTATTTTATCCGAAATAAACAATTATGCTTCTTTTGAGTACATTGAAAGCATAAAGAGAGGTTTGGAAGCCTAAGTCAATGGCAAAACCCGAACAGAACACTAAAAGCTGAACGAACGCATCGCCTTTTTTGAAACGCGTTACAATACACGCTTTATCCCCTCAAATTGGATCTTAAATTCACTCGGAGTGCAGTCTTTGGACTTCTTAAATACCCGGTTAAAATTTGCAATGTTGTTAAAGCCACATTTGTAAGCAATTTCCCCAATGCTTTGGTCGGTTTCAATTAACCAACGGGAAGCATAACTGATGCGTGTATCATTTAAATACTCGACAAACGTCTTGCCAGTACGCTTTTTCATGAAGCGATTGAACGTTACCTGGCTCATGTTCATCATCTCAGAAATTTCATTGAGGGTTATTTGTCGATGAAAGTTTTGCTGTATGAACGTGTATACCTGCTCAATTTTGGGACTGTTTTCAAAATGACTATTGGATGCCGTATACGTGGATAGCAGTCTTTGATTTCTGGAATTCGCCAGGTCATACAAAATGGAAATAAACTCCAGAAAGTAATCGATGCTTCCGATTTTTGATAAAGAGATAATTCTCGGCTTGAGTTGTTCTACAATAGAGGGGGAAAACAAAATCCCATGGTTTGCCCTGATGAGCAGGTCTTTCAATGGCTTGAAAATATGGCGTGATAAGAGTCGGTCGTCCAGCAGGTCGTTATGGAATTGGATCGTTACTTCATGTATCTCCCCCCCTTTTGCGTGATGCGTTTCCCAGCCATGCTCAAGATTTGGGCCTACCAGGACAAGCTCTACATCTTCGATCTCTTCAATGCTATCACCAACGATTCTCCTGCATCCTTTACCACCCAGTATCATATTGATTTCCAACTCAGGATGAAAGTGAACCGGAAAGTCAAAGTGCCTTTTGACCCGCTCAAAAACAAGAAAGCTATCTTGTGGAGCCAAAGGAGTAATTTCACGATGAATATCCTTTCTCATTAAATTATTTTGACATTTTTTGAGGTAAAATAAACAATTACTTATTCGTTATTTGTGCTATTTAGTTTCATTTAACCTAATTCAAGTCATGCTATTTTGTCACGAACTACGGTTTCTGACGCATCACTTTCTGATGTTACGCAGATCCAATTTTTAACGATCAGAATAAGAAGGAAGTGAACAAAGTTCTTTTCTTATGTTGGCATAAACAATTAAAAACATGCCTGAAGGGTTTCGGGATATAGTAAGAAACCTCAGGCTACCCCTTAAAGTCCACCTGCTCTTTTGCAAGATGCACTTCAAAGGACAGCCATGCACGTTTCTTTTTGATTACTTCGCGTTTGTTTTATCTAATCAAAATTAATTGACTCCCGGAGCATCGAACCTGATGTTATCAATGATAAAATCTACCGTTACACTTAAATCTTGATCTAACTGAAATGCCGCTCCAAACTCCATGTCAAGGTCGGTAAAGTCGGACTGCCCGATCTCTGTCAACGGAATTTCAACCGTTACCCAACCGTCAGTTGCATAGGCTTCACCGGTATCTTTCCAGGGCGCCCATGCATAAACCGCATCCACTCCTGTAACTGAACTTTTAAATCTGAAAGTCACCTGCCCTTCCGAGAAAGGTACCAGGGTATTGATATCAAATTTGAGCGCATAGCTCGATAAGTTACTCCCTACTACATTCGCTCCATTGAGAGTTGTGCCATTTCTCCAAAACAGATCAAACCAGCCTAAGGTATCCGTATGCATGGTTACGTGACCGTAGTTGCCTCCGTCAAGTGATAAAGCGGCATCATTTTCATTGACAGCCAGTCCCCACCAATGGCCTTTACTCGGATCATCCCAATCGAAGAAAACCAGTGCTTCATTGATGACCGGATGAATAACCGTTTCAATTCCCAACGGACCTACAAACTCATTGGCAATCAATACCCGGTCAATTTCGTGAATCACCCCATTCGTCGCATCAATGCCACTATTGACGATCTTTGAAGGAACGGCAGCTACAAAAGACGGATCCAGACTTGGCATTCCTTCAGATAAGCCGATGGTCAGGTCTGTTCCAAATGCTGTTGTCACCGTATTTCCGTCAAATAGTTGACTTTCAAGCAACGTTTCAGAAAACAGGTGGTACTTAAGTAATTTTTTCAACTCCGCAATTTCTTCCGGTGTATCAAAATCGCTCAGGCTCCCGAAGTTTTCTGCATCTGCAAACAAGGCATTGAACGCATCGTTATTAGGAGCAAAAACAGTGATTTCTGACACGTTGGACAGACTGTCTGTCAGCCCCACCAAATCAATTGCGGAGACCAGACTAGTAAACGCTTTGTCTTCAAGTTTGTCAATCAAGTTCAAGGTAGGGCCAATTCCCAATGGAGCTAAAAATTCTGAGGCAATCAACACCCTGTCGATTTCATGAATGATCCCATTGGTTGCCCCGATATTTCCGTTAATTACTTTTGAAGGGATAGCTTCTTCTGAAGAGGGAATTAAATTCGGCTGCCCTTCAGATAAATCGACGGTTAGGTCCGTACCAAAAGCTGTAGTAATTGTTGCGTTATCTACCAGTTGGCTTTCGAGCAAGGTACCGGGAAACAAGTGATAGGTCAGTAATTTTTTCAGTTCGGCAATCTCTTCCGGCGTATCAAAATCATCCAGACTACCAAAGTTTGCCACACCCTCAAATAACGAATTGAATGCGCTGTTGCTGGGTGCAAATGCCGTAACCTCTGTTACGTTGGATAAACTATCTGTCAACCCTACCAAATCAATCGCAGCAACCAAATCGGTAAATCCCCTGTCTTCCAGCCTTTCCATGAAGTTCAGGGAAACGACCAGTACCTGTTGATAGATACCTTCTGTAAGTATGACTTTATCGATTCCATGAATGATTCCGTTTATTCCCTGAATATCTCCGGTAACAATGTTGGCATCTTGTTCCGAAGTATCACTGACAGACGTCCCTGAGATCATAAACGTACCACCCTGCACGGATTCCTGCGTGGTTCCATCGGCCTGAGCTGACAACAGGTTTTGGTCCGAAACCAAGTGGTATGTCAGAACTTCCTGCAACGTCTCTGTTGGGATTTCCTCCAGTGTTGACCAACCGAATAAAGTGTTCACGTCCAGCATAAACTTTTCAAACGCAAGGTTCGTGGGAGCAAATACCGTCACCGTTCCACTTTCAGACAGCAGGGTGATTCCTGCATGATCAATGGCAGCCGAAAACATCGAATAGTTTGGGTTGGCCGCCAGATGATCCGCTACGGTAGGTAAGGGTATAACATGATCTACCCCGTGAATCACTCCATTCGTCGTTCCGATATTCTTTTGTGACTCCAATATCCTGGTTTGTCCATTAATGACAATCGCTCCATCCTCTGACTTATGGAGGTATTGACTCAGTAGGTTACCATTTGGACCTGTTGCCAGCGTTTGATAGTAACCAGATGTTAAAACATCTGTGAAATCAGGTGTAACAGTAGCCTTCAAATGATTTAAAAGTAAATTTTGAAGCGCTACATCATCAAGTGAAAGAAGGTCTGCTTCATTCAAGCCGCTATTTATAGGAGCCAACATCAGGTAGATATCCGCGTCGTTCAAAAGAGAATCACGAAGACCAGTCCTATCAAGCATGTCCCTGAATGTTGAAAATTCCTCCAGCGAGTTCAATGCTTCAGATGTTGTGACAGGCAGAGAAGTATTCATTGCTTTCGGAAAAAACTCATCTTCTTCACTACATGAATAAATGACAGACAGTAGTGCACACAAAAAAAGCAATACGTACAAATTATTTGGCAGTTTCATAAAATATCTATTTGAGAGTTTAATGTCGTTTTATTTAGATCGATGTGATTATTATGGTAAAGGGGTTTTAACCCGCCTATTTTTTCATTACATCATCAAAGAAGATTAGCTGGTAAATTATCAGATGTAAATAACCTTAAAAAAACCAGATACTATAACTTTTTATTGATTTTTTTATAAAAATCCAAGATCATCAACGTAAAAAATGTATTCAGATTCGCCGGACCCGGAAAACTCCTGAAAATCAATACGAGTGATTTCGTCTGGCTCGGTTCCTGACAAATAAAAATCGGTCAGTCGTATGACAAACTGATTCCATGAATCAGGTGTAATATCCAGTTCAAGGCCTGATTCAAAATCACCATTCAAGGCAAGTTTCACCCTTGTTGCATTGGTTCCTCCATAGATTTGAACAGATATAAATTCATATTCGTTGAAATCTACTCCAACTTCGGGGTTGAGCGTCAGTCCGGACCATGCTTCTCTCACACTTTTAATGGAAGCCGTACCCAATGCCTGTTCCGTTGCGGAAGGTTCCTGAGATCCTCCCCAACCAGCCACTTCCCAGCCGGCACTCAATTCATCTGTGAAGAGCGGAAGAGAAAAGCCATAAGAATCGGACACATCGGTAGCTCCCCTTTCTGTGGAAACAGTAATAAAGGCCTGAATCACCCCATCAGGCACTTCGGCAACGATCGTCGTGTCGGTAAAAGAGACGACATTGGATTCACGTACTACCAGATTTCCCAAAGCCGCTGACCCGGTTTGGAAACTTACCGATGGCGCGTAACTAAAACCAACTCCTTCCAGCTCCACTACTTTGACTCCACCCACTACATTTTCTGTAAATCCCGTGATTCGCAACAATGGAAAGTCCACTTCTGTCACGCCGCCCAACGTTTCTATCCGCATGGTATTGCTACCTGTAAGTGGGGTATTGACGGGTATGTTCACAAACGTGAGTCCATCCGTGAGCAACGCCGGATTGAAACTCGCTTCTAACCCATTGATCTGAATGGAGACCAGCGAAGAAAGGTTTTCTCCCCTGACCATGTAAGATCCCTGCAAAACACCTTGAGTAACCTCCTGGTCCTCCAGTATGGTGCTAATAGAAAGAACGGTAGGTGGGTTCGTGTTCGGCGATATTTCATCTGCCTTAAATTCATTTTCACAACTTGTCATAACCATCATAGCAGCTAAAGCGATGAATGGCACATACATTTTTGAAAGTAGCTGTTTCATTTGTCTTTGGGTTTAGTTTTCAAAATCAAAAGGGATCGGTTCTTTTGACAAATCAGGATTGTCCTGAAGTTCTGTAATGGGATAAGGAAAGGTCAGGTCACTCACTGTCGCAGTATAATTCTGAGAAAATAAGACAGGAGGGTTATCCTGAGAGTAGGTACCTCGTTCCGTATTGGATAAAAATTCGATCGCATCAAACCCAGCCACTCCATGCCTTCTGACCACGTCGTACCAGAATTCAAACTCGAACGCCAGCTCAATTCTTCTTTCCTGAAAGACATCGTCCATATCCGGATTTGCAATATCTGATAAACCCGCTCTTCGTCTTACCTTATTGAATGAAGTCACTCCTGCGGCCAGGTCTCCTCCCCCCATCATGGCCGCCTCTGCATGGATCAGGAGCAAATCAGCGTATCGCATGATGTAGGTATTATTTGGGTAGCTCTGTATCGCTCCATCTGCTTCTCCTATCACGTACTTTTTGATCCCGGCATCCGTGCTATGAAAGTCGATCGTAGTCGGCACGGTAAACCCTCCGTTGATATCGGGGTAAAAATTGCCCGGAGATTGAACCGTACTGTAAAACCGGATGTCGTTTACCTTATCCTCATAGGCTTCCTGGAGGTCAACGGAAGGACCTGCTGCGGACCAGCCGTCTGCAAAACCTGTGATGCCCGCCTGCGCAAAAAGGCTTTGAATGCCATTTCCTTCTCCGTAATTACCAGAAGATCCCCACTGAAGGGAGAAGATGGACTCCGGATTATTGTCATTTCCTACCATAAACAACTCGTAATAGCCACCATTAGGGTCACCATCTTCTGCATCGCCCCCGTACAGTTTAAAGGAGCCAGCACGAATGACTTCATCGGAAAGTCGATAGGCTTCTTCATAGTTTTGCTGATAGAGGTATACTTTCGCCAACATGGCTTTAGCAGAACCGCTGGTTACCCGTCCGTTTTGATCGTAGCTAGTGGTGCTTCTTGGGAGATCGCTGCAATTTTCAATCGCAAATTGCAAATCCCGGATAATAAAGGCGTACACATCTGCTACCGGATTTCTTCGAAGTCCCAATTGTTGTACCGCTTCTGTATTATCTACAATGATCGGAACGGCTCCAAAGATCCTCACCAAATAAAAATACGCTACCGCCCTGATCATCCGGGCTTCTCCAAGTGCATTGTCTACCACTTCCTGATCTACCGTGCTACCGACCGCCTCGGGAAGCGTATTGATGACCGCATTGCTTTGGGCCACTACGGCGTATAATGAATTCCAGGCTTTATCAACATTTTCATGGTTTTCATTGACCGCAAAATTGACAAAGTCTGCATTTCTTCCATCAAATGTGAATGCATTGCCGGAGGCCAGCTCGCCAATGGGCCAGCTCGCATTGACAACGAATTCAAACCAGGGACGTAAATACAGCGCGATGGTCGCTGCTTCTACCTCTGCATTGGTCCGGTAGAAATCCGCCACATTAAAAGAATCTTCCGGGGGTCTGTCTAAAAAATCTTCGCTGCACGAAAAAATCGTCAGAGATGTGATGATTATCAGTTTAAGTTTAATGCTTTTCATTTTTTTATCGGTTAAAAGTCAATGTTGAGTCCTAATGTGAACGTTCGGGGTATTGGATATCGACCGTTGTCAATGCCGGTCAATAGCACGTCCTGGTTGATGGACCCGATCTCCGGGTCATAGCCGGAATAATTCGTGAACGTGTAGAGGTTTTGGATGGAAGTATAAATCCGAACCCGATCTAAACGTGCCTTATCTACCCACGCAGAAGGTAAGGTGTATCCGAAGGTGACATTTTGTATCCGTAGGTAAGAGCCATCTTCGATGTAGCGATCCGAAATATTGATGTTTTGCGTATCGTTTCGTGCAAGCCTTGGAGCGCTGGAGTTAGGATTGGTCACCGACCAATAGTCCAAAACGCCTGGAAGCTGGTTTCTGAAACCCAGGTTGCCTGCGGTTAGTGCCCGTTCTACCCCATTAAACACATCATTACCGTACGAACCCTGAATGAAGACAGAGAGGGAAAACCCTTTGTAGTTAAGCGTATTTTGGAACCCATAGGTAAAATCCGGATGAGGATTTCCGATGACTGTTCGGTCCTGTCCATCCACTACCCCGTCGTTGTTAATATCTGCAAATTTCACATCTCCCAGCCAGGTTGTAGAAAACAGGTTGTCTTCAAAAGGCCTCCCAAATTGGACCGGCGCTCCTTCCATATCTTCCAGTGATCTGAACAGCCCCTCCACGACGTATCCGTAAAACATCCCAATCGGAAGACCTTCTTGTGTAAAAGTGATGTTCTCTTCGGAATCCCCGGCCAGCGTCACACTCCCATTAATGGCCGTTGGCCCCAACAGCTCATTGACCTTGTTTTTATAGTGGGATACGGTCAGGGAAGTACTCCAGTCTAATCCATTTTTAAAATTGTGCTGGTAGTTCAAGGCCACATCGATCCCCCTGTTTTCCATCTCCCCGATGTTGAGCCATGGCGGAGCGACGGCTCCGGGCACGCTCCCACCTGTAGCTGCGTCGTTGGGACTGAACTGATATAAGAAGTCTTTGGAAATTTTATTGTATACCTCAACGGTAGCTTCCAGCTTTGAGTTAAAAACAGCAAAGTTGATTCCGGCATTGACCTGTACGGAAGACTCCCAGGTAAGATCCGGATTAGCAAAGTTTGCAAACTCAAACCCTGTTCCGATGCCGCTGGATACGGTGTTGAGCCGGGAACCAAAGGCAAACCCCGGAATGTCCTGGTTTCCTACTTCTCCATACCCGCCAAAGAAACGCAGGTTTTGTATTTGATTGACTCCCGACATGAACGATTCCTGGGAGACATTCCATGAGGCAGAAAGGGAAGGAAAGTAACCAACTTGCTTTCCGGGAGCAAATTTTGAGGATGCATCCCGACGCATGGAGGCGGTTACGTCGTATTTTCCACCAAACGAATAAATGGCTCGTGCAAAAAAGGATTCCAACGCCTGGCTTCCTTTGTATTCCCGGGGAAGCAGGTCATCCCCGTTTCCTGACCCCAAAATCGGAAAATCATTGCTTATGAATCCATTGTCCTGACCTTGAAAACCACTCCAGCTGGATTCTTGCGCCTCATGTCCCGCTAAAAGGGTAATGCTGTGTTGGTTCCAATATTTGGAATAGGTGATCAGTTGTTTTAAGATCCAGAAGTTGCTGTTTTCTCTTTTCCTATAGAAGGTATTGATTCCCCGATCCAGAATTCCATACTCAAAAGTAGGTTGGAACTGTTCGGTATCATTGAACCCGAAATTGCCGCCGGCTTCTGCCCTGAACTTTAAGCCTTCCAGTAGCTCATACTCAACAAAGAGATTGCCCAAAATGCTGTTTCTGGTCAGGGTGTTGGAAATCTGGGTGGCTTCTGCAATAGGGTTTCGTATCCCAAATTCAACTTCTTGTTGTGTCACCGGACCGGCAAACGACCCGTCCGGGTTTCTGACAGCCAGAGAGGGTGGCATCAGTAGCGCCAGCGTGATGACACTATTGGCAGAATTGGAGAGTATGATATCTTCCTGTGTCCTGCTGGCGGTCATGCTGAATCCGGCCTTGACTTGATCATTAACATCGGAAGTAAGGTTGGCCCGGATGGTTCCCCTGTTAAATCCAGACCCTAACACAATGCCTTCCTGATCAGTAAAGCTCCCGGAGAAGAAATACGTGTGGTTGTCCGATCCTCCAGCTACAGACAGGTTGTGGTTTTGCATAACAGCATCCTGAAAAATCTCCTGTTGCCAGTTTGTACCCTCCGGAAGCAATTCAGGCCTGGCGAACTCCAAAATGGGATCAAGACCATAAATTTCCCGTACTTGCGTTTCATAAGTAGCATACTCCTGTAGGTCCATTAATTCGTAACTATTCGTCGGCCTTTGAACCGAGTAAAACGTGTTATAGCTAAGTTTTGCCTTTCCCTTGTTGCCTTGCTTAGTCGTAATCAACACCACTCCATTTGAGCCTCGCGACCCGTAAATAGCAGTGGCAGAGGCATCTTTTAACACGACCATTGATTCAATGTCGTTGGGGTTAAGACCGGCCAGCGGACTCGCATCCGATGCTCCTGTCTCTCCGACACTGGCAGAACCGGTAGATTCTCCACTGGAACCAATGTTTCGGGAATCTCCCGATACCGGCACACCATCTATCACATAAAGCGGCTCACTGGACCCGCTGATCGTATTGACTCCACGAATACGTACGGATACCGAACTACCCGGAGCTCCCGAATTCTGAGACACACTTACACCAGCCGCTCGCCCTTGTAAAAGTTGATCAATGGATATTTGGGGAACATCTGCGAGGTCTTCAGCTTTCACCTGAGCGACTGACCCACTTATACTTTCTTCTCGCTGAGTCCCATATCCGATAACAACTACCTCATCAAGTAATTTTTTATCTTCAAGGAGTTTGATGTCAATCCTCGTTCTGTTATTTACTCGTTCTGTTTGTGTGACAAACCCAAGAAAACTGTAAATCAATTTCGCTTCTGTCGAAACAGTTAATGTATAGTTGCCATCGATGTCTGTTATTGTACCATTGGAAGTACCCTCCTCGATAATGCTTGCCCCAATGAGTACTTCGCCATAAGCATCGATTATTGTCCCGCTTACTTTATTCTGAGCTACACTTTTTAGGCCACTATACAAACACAATAAAAGAATTAGAATCGTCCTAAAATTGAACTTTTCTAATATTACTAAAAAGTAATTTTTTCTCATTTCAATAAGGTTA
>JBCCXH010000058.1:0-16743 GCA_039192005.1 Bacteroidota bacterium | reverse complement strand
GTATCGCAAAAGCATTTGTAGCCGCAGGGGCAAAAGTGGTGATCACCGGACGCAGGGAAGAGCCCTTAAAAGAGGCCATTGAGCAACTGGGTGAACAGGCCTCCTATAAAGTAAATGACGTGACCGATCAATCTTCCTTACCGGACCTGGTCAAAGACATTGAATCCAACACAGGCCCGATCGATATCTTGGTCAACAACGCAGGAATTCACCATAAGGCGTACGCACAGGATACCACCGATGAAGATTTCGAGCGGGTCCTTCAAACGAATCTTTTAAGCGTATTCAGCCTGACCCGGGAATGTGCCAGATACATGCTGAAGCGTAAAAGTGGCTCGATCATTATGATTGGTTCCATGGCCGGACTCTTCGGTATTGACAGAGTGGTGGCCTATGGTGTCTCAAAAACGGCGCTAACAGGGCTGATCAATGCGCTGGTCACCGAATACTCCACGAGCAACGTCCGTGTAAATGCCATTGCTCCGGGATGGATTGAATCCAACATGTTCCTCAACGCAATCAATAACGATCCTGCTCGAAAGCAACAGATCACCAACCGGATCGCGATGGATCATTTTGGCCAGCCGGAAGACATTGGGAATGCCGCCGTGTTTTTGGGTTCGGAAGCGGCACGTTACATCACCGGAGTCGTCCTCCCGGTAGATGGAGGAGCCACCGTAAATTTTTGAAACAATGAACAAACCTACTTACATCAATGATTACTCGACCAGTACAGCTTTCGATGGGCAAAGCAGGCTGGTTTACGGAACCTCCGGTCTTGGAGGCGTTTGGGGTGCTGTTGAGGAAGAAGAGTCCGTAAACGCCATCCTTTACGCACTGGAAAACGGTCTTTCCGTTTTCGATACGGCTCCTTCGTATGCCAATGCCGAGATGTATTTGGGTAAGGCACTTAGGCAGTGGACCGGTTCGAAGCCGTTCATTAGCACCAAAGTGGGCCGTCTCCGTGGAGAGGATGCCTTTGAAGTCAAGCTCGACTATTCCAAAGAGGCGATGACCAGGAGCCTTAATAATAGCCTCGAAACATTGGGGTTGGATCAAATCGACCTGTTGTTTCTTCACGAACCGCAACTGGTCCCTATCGAACAAATAGGGACCATCCTGGACACCTTAAAGGAGTTCAAAGCACAGGGGCTGATACAAAGAATCGGTGTTGGAGGTAATCCGAACGCAGGTTTTCTCCCTTACATCACCAAAGAAAATTTTGACGTGGTATCGGGTTTCCTGAAAATGGACGCCTGCAACCTGTCCGTTTTCGGTGGAGAAATACAGCAATACCAAAAAGAAGGCATTGCCTACTATGCAGCTTCTGCCCTACATTTCTCCCTGCTGGGCAATCGCTACGAGCAATACCTGAAAGACGGAGCCGACGGAGAGTGGATCACCCAATCGGACCTGGATCACGCCACGGAAGCCAAAGCGCTGGCGGATACGTTAGAAATGCCACTCGCAACCCTGGCTCAACGTTATCTGTTTTCCATCGCCGAAGCAGATCGGGTCGTCATGGGCGCGAGAAACCTGAAGCAAATCCAGTCGACGATCGAAGACTGGAAACTTGGGAAGCTATCGGAAGAGGTGTTTAACCAACTAACAGCAATCATTTTAACATGAAGGCCATCAGACTGAATGAACCCGGGCAATGGGAAGCGATCGAACTTCCAGATCTGAATGATCCACTTCCTGACGATCATGCCTTACTCAAGGTGAAAAAGATGGGCGTTTGTGGTACCGACCTGCATGCTTTTAAGGGAACGCAGCCATTTTTCAACTATCCGAGAATTCTCGGGCACGAGCTGGCAGTGGAAGTAGTAGCTGTAGGTGAGAACGTCCAAAACGTAAACGTTGGTGACCGATGTTCTGTAGAGCCTTACTACAATGATGTCATCGGACAAGCAGTAAGACGCGGAAAAACCAACTGTGGTGAATACCTGAAAGTACTGGGCGTGCATGTGGACGGCGGCATGTGCGAATACTTTAGTTATCCTGCGAAATTCCTCCATACTTCCAGTAAGCTCTCTGAAGATCAGCTTGCGTTGATTGAGCCGTTGGCGATCGGGTACCATGCGGTGGAGCGGGCACGCATTCAGGAAGATGACCTCGTATTGGTCATTGGAGCAGGTCCCATCGGTTTAGGGGCCACTCAGTTTGCGCAATTAACCGGTGCACGTGTGCTGGTCATGGACATTGACCAGAAGAAGCTGGACAAATGTCAGCAGATCACCGACGTCAAGGAAACACTGACGACAGATGGAGACGTGGAAGCGAAGCTCAAAGCACTACTGAACGGAGACCTGCCGACGATCATTCTGGATGCCACTGGCAATTCCACCTCCATGATGAAAACGTTTGATTACGCCGCTGCCGGAGGCACCATTGTGTTCATCGGACTATTCATTGGTGATGTGACCTTTCACGATCCCACCTTTCATAAAAAAGAATTGACCCTAATGGCAAGCCGGGCGGCTATGAGTGAAGATTTTTCGAGGATCATCCGGCTGGTGGAAGAAGGAAAAATAGACCCGTCAGTATACATCACACATCGCCTTGATTTCGACAACGTACCGGATCAGTTCGAGACGCTTTACGAACATGGGTCGGACCTCATCAAAGCCATGATCAAATTATAGTTTACAAACCCCAATAGTAATGCAACCCAAAAAAGATACGTACTCACAGTTTTTAGTGCCACTCATCATCGTCATGGCGCTGATGTTCTTCTGGAACCTGAGCAGAAACATCAACGACGTACTCATTCCACACCTCAAAAGAGCCTGTCAGCTCACCGATTTCCAATCCTCACTGGTGCAATCGGCCTTTTTTGGTGCCTATTTTATTGTGGCTTTGCCTGCGGGGTGGTACATCCAAAAGAAAGGGTATCGAAAAGGGATGATCACCGGACTGCTTATCGCAGCATTTGGCGCATTTCTGTTCTATCCGGCAGCAGAAACACGAGTCTATCCGTTTTTTCTTTTGGCACTCTTTGTGATGGCCGCAGGATTTGCCATCCTGGAAGTGACCGCATCTCCTTACATCACGAAGCTGGGAAATCCAGAGGGTGCTTCCAGTCGCCTGAGTATGGCCGCGGCGATCGGTTCCCTGGGAGCAACGATCGCACCATCACTGGCCGCAGTTTTGCTATTACATGAAGTAGACATTCCTCAATCAACGATCGATGCGTTCACCCCAAGTGAGTTAGTATCCTTTTTGTCCGGAGAAGCAGATTTGGTCAAGCTTCCCTATCTCGTCCTGGGTGGCATACTGATCATCATCGCCCTGATCGTTGTCTTCATCAAACTTCCTACCATTAAGGACGAAGAAGGTGGAGACAAAAAGTCATTGCCTGACATCCTGAAGTTCCGGCATACGTTGTATGGTGTCGGAGCGGAATTTTTTTACGTGGGTGCCGAAGTGGGGATTGTCAGCTTCATCATCCGGTATGCAAAGTGGTTTAACATCCCCGAGTTGACCGAACAAAAATCCGCACAGTACATTACGGCATTCATGGGGTTGGTACTCGTCGGCCGATTACTGGGGGTTTACATTCTAAAAAAATTCAAACCTCAACGGGTACTGGCTTTTTGTTCCGTCAGCGCCTTTGTGATGGTCACGCTGGCAATTGTGACGAATGGGTATTTTTCGTTGACATGCCTGTCCATCGTGGGGTTCTTCACCTCCATCATTTATCCCATCATCTTCAGTTTGAGCATGAAGGATTTGAAAGAATACACGAAAACAGGGTCTTCGGTATTCCTGTTGGGCATTGTAGGTGGTGCCATTGTCCCTCCGTTGATGGGATACATTTCGGATACGGCAGGTATTAAGTACTCCTTCATTGTTCCATTGATCTGCTATGTGTACCTGCTATTTTTCGCGATAAAAGGTCATCAGGTGAAAATTAAAAGTGAATAAAATGGGTGTGGATCCGTTTCGACGATTTACCTGGTTTTTTCATACCGATAACTCAAATATCCGGGCGTTTTTTGACAGCGGAAAATGGAAGAGGCTAACAGCGAGCCTGAACACCGCTAAACTGCGTGACCTGAAAGGATACCGAATGGGAAACAACCATTTTTTGGTAGCAGACGCCCTTCCTGATCTTAATCACTTCTCTTTAAGAAAGGTGTTGAAAGAAGAAAAGGCTTTTAGGGCGTTGATTGACACGTTTGAATTAAACAAGGTTCCGATCTCCGACCTGCAAAATCCACTGGAGCGAATCTATGAGTTGGATCAAAAGTTGACGTATGCACCAGAAGAAGGTCAATTGAAAACAAACATTGGTAACTATAAAAGGTTCGTATGGACGTTATTGCTGGAACCTGATTTGGTCGAAGAATACAAAAACGCTCATGGTATCGGCAGGGCGTGGCCGGAGATTACAAACAACATGAAATCCATTGGAATAAAGGACATGGAAATTTACCTTTATGAAAGCCGTGCGATACTGATCATGGATACCTTTCCCGATTTTGATCTGGAAGAAGTAGGTCCCCGTTGGCAACAGCTCCCCAGAGAGGCCGAGTGGCAGGCATACGTCGCCAGGTTCCAACGAACGGACCCGAATAGCGACATTGAGGAGAAGTGGGAGGACATGGAAGTGTTATGATGAAAAAACCTATTGCTACCCTGATGGTCGCCTCTGGTTTGGACTTCGGATTTACACAAGCGAAAAGAATTAGCACTGACTTTTGTCACGTGTTGGTAAGGATACTGATCATATAGCAGGTGGCTAAGAATAGAGAGTATTGTGGTTGACTTAACGTTATTACACTAATGAAACACCCGTACAAAAGAGATCGAATCATACTGTTTTCATTCATCTTGTTGATGATTCAGGCGACAACCCATGCGCAAACAAAATACGACCCTACATGGGAATCACTACTAGCATATGAAACCCCGGAATGGTTCAAAGATGTGAAATTCGGGATTTTCATCCACTGGGGCCCAACAACCGTACCTGCCTTCGGGGGATCGGAATGGTATGGGTTTCATATGTGGAACGAAGGCACGGTAGATGCCCTCGGAAACCCGAGCAAAAAGCCTTCTCGTGTTTACAACTACCACGTTGAGACCTACGGAAAACCAGAAAATTTCGGATATACGAAGTTCATCCCCATGTTTAAAGCGGAACGATTCAATGCAAAAGAATGGGTGGATCTGTTCGAGGAAGCCGGTGCAAAATACATCGTACCGGTAGGCGAACATTGCGATGGGTTTGCCATGTACGATTCCAAGGTCACGCGCTGGAATTCGGTAAATATGGGCCCTGAAAAAGACATCGTTGGCGCAATTTTTAAGGAAGCCCGCTCACGTAACATCAAGGTAGGTGTTTCCTCACATTTTGCTTATGGCTGGCACTGGTGGACCTACAAAGACAAGTTTGAAACCACCGATCCTGAATTGCGAGACTTTTATTGGGACCCACACGAACGCTGGGAGCCCGCATCAGATGCATACATCAAACACTTTTATCAGCGGACTTCGGATTTGATGACGCGCTATCAACCTGACTTACTGTGGTTCGATCTGGGATTCAGTGAGCCTGCATACGAGGAAATACGCAAAAAGATCATTGCCGAGTATTACAACCAGGGGTTGAAAAACAATCAGGAAGTCGTGCTGAACTATAAAAACATCAAGTACCGTCCGGTTCCTGATGGGGCCGCAGTGCTGGACATAGAAAGTGGAAAGCTGGACCGGATCCGGGACGAAGCGTGGCAAACGGATATGTCCCTTGGAGGATACCGCTGGGGCTACACCAACGATTACAAAATGCGTGAGGCTGGTGCGTACATTAATGATTTGATTGACATTGTAAGTAAGAACGGATGCTTACTCCTCAACGTGGCACCTAATAAGCATGGCGAAATTCCTGAGCCACAGCAGGTCATTTTAAAAGAAATCGGAGCCTGGCTAAAAGTCAATGGCGAGGCCATTTATGCCACCCGACCTTTTGAAGTATTTGGACAGGGACCGACCAATGCATCCATGACACTGCATGGAAATACCCATGAAAAAGGGTTTACTCCACAGGACTTTCGGTACACACGAAACGGGCAAAGCATCTATGCTTTTTGGTTGAAACCTGATGATCAGGCATCCATCCGGTTAAATGCGCTGGGAGCGGAAAACAGGATCGTCAACGACCCGATTAAACAAATAGAATTGCTCGGAAACGATAGCGAAATCAAGTGGATTCAGCAGAAAGATGAGTTGGTCATCGAGTTACCGGAAAATTTTCAAGCCGATAAAGCCCTCTGCTTCAAAATCGTACTGAAAGAAAAGCCCAGTGATATTTTGGGCAAACCCTAAAAAAGGGTCTTTAACCAGGAAAATACCTTAAATGAAGAACAGTCAAAAAAACGTAATCAGGAGAACACTACCCATCTTTTTAATAAGCATTTTGGTTTCATGTACTTCTAAAAAAACCGAAAAACCGTCCGGTCAAGTATATGAGGAAAACTGGGAAAGTTTAGAACGGTATGAAATCCCTCAATGGATGAAGGATGCAAAATTTGGAATCTTCATCCATTGGGGTCCAAATGCTGTGGCCGAACTGCATACGGACTGGTATCCACGATGGATGTACCTGGACTCAGGAATGGTCAACCATGTCACGGGAAAAAAGACCAATGACCAACCGCATCCGGCATCGGTTTATCACAAAGAGAAGTTTGGCGATCCTAAAACGTTCGGGTTTAAGGACCTGATCCCGATGTGGACGATGGAAAATTTTGACCCGAAAGCTTGGGTAGACCTCTTCAAAAAAGCCGGTGCTCAGTACGTCGTACCCGTAGCGGAGCATCACGACGGGTTTGCTCTATATGAATCCTCTATTACGCCTTACAACGCGGTCGCCATGGGCCCGAAACGGGATGTCCTCAGGGAGTTAACGGAGGAAATCAAAAAACAGGGATTGATCTGCGGGGTCAGTTCTCACCTGGCGTTCAATTGGAACTATTACACGCAAAAGCCTCATTTCGACACCGGAGACCCACAATATGCCGCCCTCTACGCACCTCCACACGCCCCCTACTCCCCTGCCAGCAAAGAGTGGCTGGCAACCACCTGGTGGCCACGAACGAAAGAGATCATCGACCGGTACCAACCGGATATTTTATGGTTTGATTTTTACCTGGACCGGCCAGAGTTTGCCCCCTACCATAAAAAACTAGCCGCTTATTACTACAACTCAGGACTTGAAAGAAACAAGACTGTGGTACTTCAAACCAAAAATTTGAGGTACGACTCCTACCCGAAGGGCACGCACATGCTGGACCTGGAAAGAAGCAAAATGGACTCCCTTCGCTCGGAATATTGGCAAACGGACACTTCGATTGGTAAAAACTCCTGGTACTATGCCAAAAACTGGATCCCAAAAGAAGCCGGCAACCTGATCGCCGACCTGGTGGACATTGTCAGCAAGAACGGGTGTTTGCTGCTGAACATCGGTCCCCGAAAAGATGGCATCATCCCGGAAGATCAACAGCAGACACTTTTAGACATCGGAAAGTGGCTTGAAATCAATGGCGAGGCGATTTACGGCTCCACTTATTGGGAAGTGTACGGAGAAGGTCCCACCGAGACGGCGACGGGTCACCTGTCAGAAGACAAGAACAAAGGGTTTACGGAAGAGGACATCCGCTTCACGACCAAGGATGGTACCCTTTACGCAACCGTACTCATGCCCCCGACAAAAGACATTCAGGTCCGGTATCTGACTCCTTCAACGGTAGACATCCAGTCAATCAAGCTGTTAGGGTTTGAGGGAGCCATTGAATTTACACAAACTGCTGAGGGGACCACGATTACTTTGCCTGAAGGTGTAGATTTAGATTACGCGTGGGTGTTTGAGATCCGAAAAGGATAGTTCAATGCATAAAGCCGACCTGAGGCGCAAGGCTAAAAATGCGGTTGCATTTTTGGCCTTGTGTTTTTGTTTTTCGTGCGCAGTAGGTCCAAAGAAACAGCCGAACGTCATCCTCATCGTAACCGATGATCAGGGCTATGGTGACCTGAGTTGTCACGGAAACCCGTACATCAAAACTCCTCACATCGATCAACTTTATGAGGAATCCGTCCGGTTTACCAACTTTCATGTCGACCCCACCTGTGCCCCGACGAGAGCGGCGCTGATGACAGGCAAGTATTCCCATCGGGTAGGCGTGTGGCATACGGTCTGCGGTGGAAATCACTTGCGAGCCTCGGAAAAGACAATGGCCGATGTGTTTAAGTCATCGGGCTATCATACGGCTATTTTTGGCAAATGGCACCTGGGGGCCAATTACCCCTACCGTCCGATTGACCGGGGTTTTGAAGAATGGATCGGTCAGGGAGACGGCGGTACGGGTACTAGGGGTGCCCGACTAGGGGTGCCCAACCAGGGATTTGGGTAAGAAAGGCAAACATGACAAAATAGGATTAGGATATAATTCATTGCGACAATGTTCTGTCGAATAGGCGGTGATAGAGATAAGATTACAAAAAAATGATGCATGTTTAAAATGATGATTTCCGAACGCAACGAAAAAACAGCAAATGGCGCAGGGACTTTTGTGGTAAGAGGATGGATCGCAGTACTCCTTTTTACCGCTTCTGCCCCACCATGTCGCGCACAATTGGTCCTGCTCGGAGATAATGCTCCTTATGAAAACATCAACGATGGGGATTTTTCTAAAGTCAAAGCGTATTGGAGAAAGAAACAACAATCACCGGACTGGAAGACAACATGGGATGAAACGGGTAGCATGGGTATTCATAATGGAACACTTTTCAATACTTGTGCCTATGGCATCGCAGAGTCGGCTATCTTGAATACGAACCCCAACTACCAGCACCCCAAAAAGGGTGATGTCATCGAGTGGAGTTTCGGAGTGGATATGGAATACACCTGTAGCGGAACCTTATCGTTTGCTTTGGTTTTTGGTGATTATGAAAGGGTGCTAAAAGACAACGTAAATCCGAAAGGGTCAGATAAAGCGTTTGAATATTTTAAAGGAACTTATACACTTACTAGTGAAGATGCCGAATCAGGCTTACCATTTGTTCGGGTAAAGTTTTATGCTGAAGATGAGATAAAAATCTTCCTTGATGATGTAAACATCCGTGTTTTGGATGAAAAATTCGTCACCCCCAGGCTAGCAGCCATTTCGGTAGCTAACGGGTTTTCGCTGACCTGGACAGATGTTTTAGCTAGTAACGAGTCTATGTATACGATTTACAAACAGTTCAATCAAAAAGGAACGTACCAAAAGGTTGGGACAACGGATCAAACCAACTATGTGGATGAAAATTTCATCTCAGGTGTAACGTATAGCTATGTAGTGACGCGCGTACATTCTAAAGAGTCCATTGGCTCAAACAAGGCAATAGTTGTTAAGAAAGATCAAACACCTCCAGCACCTCCGACCAGCGTTCAGGCCGAGGTTATGGGTACAGAAATAAAGATTAGCTGGCAAAAAAGTAAAGACCGTGACGCGTCCTCTTATTCTGTTTACCGATCTGATGTCGATGGCAGAAACAGACGATTGATCGCAAACAAAATAAGGAAAACAAACTACCTGGACTATGTACCTGCAAAAGGAGAAGGAAACACCTATATGGTTTATGCACATGACTACAGCGGAAACGTAAGTACCGATTTTGCGAAAACAGAAGCAAAGCTGGAAATCATCAAAGGAACATCCTTTAGTGACCTGATCCTCCCAATGCCTATCCATCGGGAGTTGACATCTGAAACCTGGGGAACGGAAGGTGTATTACCACGCGACATTGACAATGGAATTGAGCATCCGGAGTGGAGTTATTGGGGAGGGCGGCCTGTGTACGATAAGACGGATGGAAAGTACCATATGTTGGTGGTTCGCTGGCCGGCCAATGCCATAAAAGGCCACTGGGAGTGGCCCAACTCCACCGTATCCCAAACCATTTCGGATACACCTACCGGCCCCTATGAAGTGGTCAATGACCTGGCCTATGACTACCTAAACGGGCACGGCCATAATGCAGACGTTACGTTGTTAAATGATGGAAGCTATTTGCTGTACATTGTTCGCAAAGGCGAAAGTCACCTGCTCAAGTCAAATACGATGAAAGGACCATGGAAACCACTCGGAAAAATGGTGGTGGACTGGAAAGCGACCAATGAAGACCCTCGCTATACCTATAAATATTACAATAACCTTTCGGGAGTGCAACTGGAAGATGGCAGGTTGCTATTTGTGACAAAAGCCGGGGAAATGATCATCAACGAGGGGCCCGATCCTCTGGGCCCCTATCAGGTCATTACCGAACAAATGAAAGGGAACCCCATCATACCGGAACAATACAGAAAATCTGTCTACGAAGATCCTGTACTCTGGAAAGATGAAGTTCAATACCACATGCTCATCAATGCTTTCCTGGACAAGAGATGCATTTACCTACGCTCACCGGATGGAATCCATTGGAAGTTTAATCCGGGAACTGCGTACACTCCAAATAATACCAGCTACGAGGATGGGACCCAAACGAACTGGTATAAGCTTGAGCGCCCTCACGTACTAACCGATCCATATGGACGGGCGACTCACCTTTCACTAGCCGTCATTGACGTACCTAAACGAGACGACCTCGCCGGAGACCGACACAATTCGAAAAACCTCATCCTGCCACTGGTGGTTCATAAACGGTTAAAAATGCTGAATAAAACACCAGTAACCGCGAAAACAAAGAAGATCACGGTCAGGGTCATCAGTGAAAAAGGCTTTGATGCACAAAAGGACCTGGACATCGAAAGCTTACGCTTCGGAGCTTCGGAAGAAGTAGACCATGGTCGGGGTTGCCGTGTGGTGAATACAAGAAAGAGAGACCGTGACCTTATCTTAACGTTCGATGGTGAAGGAAATGGTATGACACCGGATCATTTTGTGTGCAAACTAACAGGAAAAACAAAATCAGGAGATTTGGTAATCGCTTATTCAAAATTGAAATCAGATTGAAGGCCAAAACGTCAAACATCCATTGGTAAAGTATTGCCAAAAATGACTACTTATGCATATCAAGACCTAACGAATACATAGCGAATGAACAAAACGGTTTTCCTATTTTCTTTTCTCCACTTATTGGTGATCAACCTCGGTTTTTCACAACAGGACAATGGGTTCAAAAAAATATTCAACGGCAAGGACCTGGATGGCTGGTACCTCAAATTAAAAAGTGGGGATGAAGAACTGGCAAAAAAGGTCTATGCGGTAGAAAAAGGTACCGTCCATGTTTTCAATGATTCTTTTCCCGATCAATATGAGCTAAATGGAGACAACGCCACCCATGGTTTGTTCTACACCAGGAAAAAGTACAGTAAGTTCATCCTAACCTTTGAGTACAAATGGGGGGACAGGGTCGCCAACAATTTTCAACGGTGGCAGTACGATGCTGGCTGCTACTATCACGTAGTAGACGACAAGATCTGGCCGGTGGGTATCGAATACCAGATCCGGTACGATCATACCCAATCTCAAAACCACACCGGAGACTTTTGGGTCTCAAAAAAGCCGATAACGTGGTACGGAGATCAGGAATCACGGTATTTACCCGCCGAAAAAGGGGGTATAAAGGCCCCTAAAAAAGGAGAAGTTTTAGCTGCAAACCCGAAAAAATTCAACGCGCTGAATGGCAAGTGGAACAAATGCGAGGTCATTGTCATGGGCGATGAGTACGCGATACATAAACTAAACGGTGAAATCGTAAACGTTGGCACCGACCTGCCTTTTTCAGAAGGCGTCATCGGCTTTCAGTCGGAAACTGCCGAAATCTTTTACCGGAACATCAAGATCAGGGAATTCGAAGAAGTCATTCCGATGGAAAAGTGGCTGTGATTGTCTGGTTGATTATATTCACAACTTTCCAGCACTCCTGATTGCTGATCGTTCAGCACCATTTAAAGACAGACAATGATGAAACAACTCTTTACACTTCTTACACTTTCCATACTTCTGGTAATTTCGTGCGATAGCATAAAGAAAAAAACAAAAGAGACGATCAATAAAAGTGGTGAGGCTGTCGGTAAAACGGCTTCAGAGTTTATTGAAGGTGTATCCGAAGGAATTGAAGAGACATTGAAATGCGAGGTGAGTTTATCGCAGGCCTTGCAGGATCAAGGACTAAAAACAGGGAAATTCACCGTAGATAATGACACAACAGGTGGAAAGGAAAACCAATTGACGCTATACCTGATTTTTGAAAACGATTTTAAGAAAACGCTTACGGCTAAAGCATTCGATAAAAATGAACTTGAAATTGGCAGAACGAGGCTTGATGTCAAAGGCAATGCAGGAGATGCAGGGTACTACGACTTTGTATTTGACAAGCGGACATACATCGAAGTGAGAAGTAAGATAATTATAGAATAAGACCCGGATCTGCCAAGACAATCTCGAGACACCCTCCCGTTGACCGCCACTTGTCACCCGAGGACAGATCACCTACTTTTATTGCATTAATAAAAGATGGAGGCCACCACCTCACCGCATATGGAAAAAATAAAAATCAATGGATAAGAAAAAAATATTCACCCTATCGCTAAAGTTTAAAAGACACAACGTTCAGTTTGATTACGATGAACCGTCTCAGAAAATCACTATTGGAAAAACGCTGAAAGTAAAAAGAAAAATTCTTGAAGGGGTCGCGCTTATTGCCATAAGCATTCCGGCCCTTATCATCCTGCTCCCAATGAACTTCATCGCCAGGAAGATCTTACTGATCCTGTTTTTTGCTCCGATAGGATATGGTCTTTCCCAAATTTACAAATACGTAAAGCTTGCCAATAAGAACAAATCCAAAAAGGTCATAGGAACGGATTCCATCCAAATTGAATCTTCTGATGGCTTAGAAATCTTTGGAAAGGATCAGATCGCTAAAATTGACATCGAACTAAAAAGGGATAAAGACTTAGAAGGCGAAGGTTCCATTTTTATACTGAACAAAAGCGGAGAAAAAAAGACCTTATTGCATCTACGAGACAAGAAACTAAGTGATTTAAAACTCGATCTGGAATATTTGAAAGACTTCATAAAGGAGTCGATGGGAATAGCAGTAGCAGAGGAATAGTTTTCCGATCGAGTAGCCTTACCTGGATAAGGTAATCCAGGGCGGGGCGCCGAATCACCAGCCTGATCACATATAACAGTGACCTCAGGGCAGTTGCATTTAAACTTTAATTCCAGGACAATGCCCGGTCTTCACGAATGAAGCCGTCGTGGCCCAATAAAGTGATCTCATTAACGTTACCACATCCTATTTAATGAGACCGGGTCACGGAGGTCGCTACGACTAGTTATTGCGTTTCGTTATGTACTCATTCATGACTTAAGGAATCTGCAGGATTTACGTTTAATACTTTTTTCAGGTGATAGGCTATCGCGATAAGACTCATAAGCAATACCAGACCAGAAGAAAAAAGGAAGAGCATCGGATTTATCCGGATGTTGTAGCTAAACTCTTCCAGCCACAAGGTCAAAAGGAACCACGCCACTGGTAAAGCCAGTCCAATGGCGATAACGGTAGTTGCCAGGTAACTACTCAATATTGATTTCAGCAGATTTAAGGCCGTGGCTCCCAACACTTTTCGGATGCTCATTTCCTTTACTTTTTGCAGAACGTGGAATGAGAAGGTGGCAAAAAGCCCCATGCAACAGAGTACAAGGGAGACCACAGAAAAGAAGCTGAATAGCTGTACCAGTTGATGCTCCCTGGCATACAAATCATCTATAAACTGATCAAAATAGGTTAACGAAAACGGGACATCAGGAAAAACATCCGCCCATGTTGATTCTATTAGTTTCACCTGGGATGGTGCCGCCTTAATCAGTAGGTGGCTGGAGTAATTCAGATCAAACACAAAGACAACAGGTTCGATCACGTTATGTAAAGATTTATTGTGGAAATTTTTAACGACACCTATTACTTCCCTCGGTTCATCACCATACCATATTTTTTTACCCAAAGGATCCTCCCAGTTTAATGATTGAGCTAAAGATTCGTTGATGATTACCGCATGGGTCTGGTCACTGATTCGGTCTGCCTGAAAATTTCGCCCTGCTGAAAACTTAATACCCAATAGCTCACTGTAGTTTTCATCGATTCTATAGATATTATATATCTTTTCCGCTTTGTTTCCATCCATCATTACCTGAAATAATTCCTTTCCATTGTCTGATCCAGGTAAGGCTCCACCTCCGATTAAAGAGGCATCTCGAACTTTAGCCAGAGATTGAATTTGTTCCTTGAACAACGTGCGTTTATCCTTCAATTCTTCATTTTCCGGGAAGTCGACAATAAGAACCTGATCCTTAGAAAAACCCAGATCTTTGTTTATCATGAAGTCAATTTGCTGATTCATCGTCAAGGTAACGATGAGTATGATGGATGCTACGGCAAATTGAAACCCTAGTAGTCCTTTTTTGAATACACGAATGGACATCACTTCCTTATGGATCAACCGTCTGGAAAAAGAAAGGTAAGCGCCTGAATAACTGGTGCCAAGCAGGCCAAACAAAAAGGTGATTAGCAAAATGCCTAAAAGCAGTGGCCAATTAGCTATGATGTTGATCGACTGGAACCCTGTATAATCAAAATAAAATCCATCGAAAGTGAATACCAGAATGGAGGAAATTATCAAAACCAACCAGGTCATAACGCAAGATTCCAACACACTCTGAAAGAGAAGTTGCTTGCGGGAAATCCCTAAAATTTTCTTCAATAAAATTTCCTTCGCCCGTTGAGTAGATCGAGTCAATGATAAATTGACGTAGTTTAAACCTGCAATGAGTAAGACGAAGAGCCCCGCAAATGTCAGTGCGTTTATGTACGTCTTATTTCCTTTTGGAACATCGTCGATCAATACGTTTGAAAAGTAGAGATCCCCGAGAGGGAGTGAATTGAATTTAACAGCGATACCCGTTCCCTCTAAAATGGGAGTAAGGTGTTGCGCCGTAAGTTGGCCCAGCTTATCGTTGAGATCATTTTGGTTACTTGTTGGGTCGAGTAAAACATAATTGTACTGCTCTAAGTCAAACCAATCTTGTGGTTCATCATTCGTTTTTGTTCCATCTGAAGGGACCATGGCCCTGACGTCGAGATGAGAGTTCCCTGGCCAATCTTCAAAAACACCACTTACAATGTATTGATTTTCATTGACGATAATTTCTTTACCAACGACATGAATATCATCAAAATATTTTTCTGCTAAAAACCTGGATATGACAATGGAATTGGGGCTGGAAAGGCAAGTCGTTTCGTCTCCCATTATGAAATCGAATGAAAAAACGCCTAATGTCCCGGGGTTCACATGAAAGAAACCTGCTTCGTTGAAAACCTCATTTCTTACCTTGACCACAGGGTTCATAAATGCCATTTTAGCATAGGCTTCCACGCCAGTATAATTGTCAATCAAAAGGCGCGCTGGAGGTTTGCCAGTGGTGGCATAATGATCCGTATTATCGGCAGCGGTAATTTCCATTGTCAACCTGTAAATCCTGTCATGATTTTCATGAAAAGAATCATACTGATGAGCATTTCCAACGAAGTTGGCAATAAACCAAAATGAAGAAATAGCGATTCCCAGTCCAATCAGGCTAACTCCTGTGTATAGCTTGTATTTGAATAAAACTCTAAGTGCGAGTAGGGTTTGTCCAGACATGAGTAATAATTTGACCTTTATCTTATGGTAACGACGTGTTTTATGGGCTATTGACTGCTTTGTACTTCGATGTAGCACTCCATCACATAAAAAGCCCAGGCAAGGAGTATACCTCTACTTGTTTTGATAGATACAATGTAATGAATGCTGCAGATGCTTCCAAACTGGCAGGCAGCACTGAGCTTTTTCATCGGCAGATTCATGGGGATGATCACGAAAGTCAGCAAAGAGGAATTTAGGTACTTTCGTGCTAGCATTTTGTCGGCAACCATTTATATCCATCCCCAGTTTGTCCAAAAGTCGATACAGCACCATTTAAAATGTTCCCAATAAAAATTTCCAGTTAGTTTGTTTAGATTACCTGATTCGTTTGGATTTGTTATGAAAACGTAGTTGAAACTCTCAAACCTGTGACCCTTAAAACGGATTTTGATACTACTCTTTGTTCGACTTATTCCTACACAGTTTGCTTCCTTGAGTTTATTAGTAATCCTGCCTAATGAATTTTGGTCAATTCCTCTACTCATCAGCAGTATTGAGGCAATCTGAGAATCAAACTCACCTGAATAGTAAATACTCCAGTCAGGTACTTCCAAAGTGTCAAACAAGACTGACTCTGAAATTAGTTGTTCTACATCTTTAGGTTGGAGGCTTATTTCATAAAAAGCTATGGAATCACCTTCGATTGATATATAAATTAGGTCTTTATCATTTTCATAATCCACACTTTCAATATTCAGAAAAAGCTCTTTTTCTTCAGAAAAGGACAATTCAAATTCTTTCAAATCTTTAGTTAGTTCGGTTAACTCCTGAAGCACTCGCGAATGTTTGTCAAAATTCTTCACTAGTTGTTTTTCGATATAGGAAATTTGGTAGTCATTGATGACGTACCTTAATTCCGTTTCATAGGCAACATAAAATATGAATGTCCCGACGATAAAAATCAAAATCCATCTAATATTTCTTCTGCGCATAATAATGGATATTAACGCCCAGATATGGCGTTGTGGCCTCCGAACTCAATTAATGGCGATAAAAGTAGCTTATCT
>JBCCXH010000057.1:0-16802 GCA_039192005.1 Bacteroidota bacterium | reverse complement strand
TTAAATGGTATATTTTAAATCCGCATATCCTGCATAAGTTTTCTGACCCATGCATTAGATATAGGGCGGTTTTTTACTTTCAGTTTATCGAGCGCAACCTTCGTTTTTTCTGTCAAAATGAACGGCTTTCTCAAACCAAAATCAAACCAACTGACACCTACCTCTGGTATGATATCTTCAAAAATGGGCATGAAGCCAGACAGGTATGGATTTTTGGTCGTTTCCGTCAATTTCCTTGCTGAATCAATCCATTGTTCCCTATTCATTAATTTAATGTGTTGTCCCTCTTGTTCGAAAACAGATATTAGCTGACCTACAGGGATAGGTTTTTGATTGGTCAAATGGAAAATGGCTCCAGTGTTTTCCTCAACCTTTGAAAGCGCCACACAGGACTGAGAAATGTAATCCACAGAGGCAAAATCGATGTACATATTTCCTACGGTATCTGGCAAAGCCTGAAGCTCCATTATGGAAGTGTACAAGACCGTGTTAGCAAAATCCGACAGCTCCAGGTGAGCAGGCCGATCCATCGGTGGGGTGATGATCCCCGGCCGGTATATGGTTACGGGCATTCCTTCCTGTTTAGCCCTACCTAACATCCGTTCTGCTACCCATTTACTTTGTGCATAACCGCCAATCACTACTTGCTCTTCTTTATCGGTAAGATCTTCTTCTTTGGCTTCGTCTTCAGGCTTCATCTTCGCCTCGTTGAATACGCCAATCGTAGAGATAAAATGAATGGGAATGAGTGCTTCCCGGGTGGCAAACCGTAGAACTTCCTGCGTCCCCGCCACGTTGGCATCCCGAAGCATATCGTACAAATACACAAAATTGACAAAAGCTCCACAGTGGTAAATGGCACCCACTTTTTCCGTTAATCGATCGTACGCTTCATTTTGGAGTCCGAACTTGGGCTTGGACAGGTCTCCTGCTACGGCACGAATGCGGTCCTTATGTTCGTCAAACGCGATTTGGTGTTTCTCCAGGTTTCCAATTAATCGTTCAAGGGCCTCCTCATCATTTTTAGCACGTACGATGCAATAAACAGTCGTGGATGTCTGCTCTAACAATTCTTGTAATAAAAAAGCGCCAAGAAAACCCGTACTTCCAGTCAGTAATACCGCAGACACGGGTTGATTACGAATTTGTTTTCCCTTAATTTGAATGTCTTTGGGTACCGCAGATTCCCCGACCAGGTCAATGTCCTGTACTTCCTGCTCTCCCTTCTGAAGACGCTCAATGGATTTTGCTAATGTGTAAACGGTTGGCTTTTGAAACAGACTGGCGAGTGGTACCTCGACCTGAAATGATTTCCGTATTGGATAAATCAACTGAGCCGCGAGCAATGAATTTCCACCTAAGGCAAAGTAGTCATCATGGATGCCAACTTTTGCAACTCCAAGAGCATCCTGCCACAACGAAACGAGGGTTTTTTCTGTTTCTGTCACAGGTGCTACGTACTGGGATGACGTCACCTCTTCTTTCACATTATGAGTCAACCTATTCATCAAATGAGTGTGCAATTCCCGCTTTTGAAAAACGTTCCTTTCAAGCTGACGCACACTTTGATGCGACGTGTTCTCTTGTGTGGACACCTTTTTTGCTTTCGCGGCTTTTTCTATTTTGGAGGCATTTTCAAGGTGAGCGATTTCGGAACATTGGAAGACCAGGGACTCTCCAATGTATTTGCTGGGTAGCGTATCAAAGAACTGCCAAATGACCTGGTTGCGATCCGTCTTCCTTACTTTGATGAGAAACTCCTGAAGTCCGGCTTTTGAGGCTTCTTCAGCTAACGTTTTCATGATGTGCTGCTCGACACCACGACTAAGTACCCGACAGCTCAGTAAAAACTGGTCTACTACCATTTCCTTGTCTGAGACGGAATAGCTAAACATCCCTGTAATGCCATAACTCCCAAACTTATCTTTTACACTGACCCGTTTTACTTTTCCTCCGGATTGCTGGAATGCGACCAATTCTGATTCGGACATTTCTTGTTTGTTGGCGTTAAACTGGTTGCTTCGCTGTGTTAACTGGGCAAGACGGGCCAACTCCTGAGGTGTTGGCTCGCGGATGGTCGTTTCTACTTCCAATTCCTCAAGAAATTGGTGGTAATCCATCTGGTTTTCCAGTGACTTACGTTGCCTTTCTTCCTGATACATAGCTGTACGCTTTCCGTCTTCTTCTGTTCCTCCATGATCAAACAACCAGGTTTTCTTCAGAAAATTGGCAATCTTTTTTTCCTCTCTTGGCAACCAAAGCGTGGTGACTTCAGGACAATTGATGCGCATTTCATGGCATTCGTGTAAGCTATCGTCAATAAAGACTGCGTCTTTTATGTTGAGGTTTAATCCTTCAATCATATCGCGTACGTTACCGGATTTGGGTTCCCAATTGATTCGGTAATCCACCACATCATCCAGTGAAATCAGTCTTTCGTTTTGATACGTGTCTGGGATTTTTGCGCTGTAATGTACCCAACCGATTGGGCTGGCTAACCATAAACTACTTCCATGATCGGCGAGTAAATGGGCAAACCCGGCTTTTGTGAGTTCTTGCCTTTTTGCAGTAATGTTCGCTACTTCGCAAATGTGATAGTAATGTGAGCTTTCTGTCTCTTTCTGGTGTTGATTTAAGATGGTACACTCGATACGCTGATCCAGGTAATCAATCCTTGAAACCTGTTGTCCATACTCATCGAATTCATTGGTCGGGTCTGTCGCACCCATTGTCTTATGGATAAATGAAATGCATCCTTGCCTGTTTGCAGACATGTACCCAATCTTTGGACGAAAATCATTTACCTCGTTTTCACCCTCCGCCCCTCTTTCCAACAATTCCACAATACCAAGAGGTGTATTCAGAAATGCCACTTTTCTCCCGTCGAATAATGGCGTCGGCTTAGGTTCTGCTATTAGCTCGCATTGCTCATCCAGTAATTGCTTAATTTCTGATTCCAGGTCACCTACCTCGTAGCAAACATGACTCATGCTTTGCTCATTCGGATAATAGTTGGCCATCAGTCCTCCACTCACCAACTTAATGGTGAGTCCACCCGCCAGGTGATAAAGTACGGCATGGGAATTTTCCGTTTCATCGTGTACTAACCGACTCTGACTGCGAACCTCATAAAGTTGTTTGATAAGCTGCTCGGTTGCTTCAATGTTTTCGCAAACAACCCCTAAATGCTTAAGTTTCCATTGAGCCGGTACCTTTTTTTGATTTTCTGTGGCCTTCTGTTTTTGTTCAAATACTGCCAGCGCATCTTTTTCATTGTTTTTACTCGCCAGGCAAAGTATCACTCCTTCATTTTTGAGACGTAAAAGGTCATGATGAAAAGCTTGCCTTGCTGCATCAAATTCAACACCATCCGGACCATCTTCTCCAACAACTCCCTTCCACAACGTATGATCACAATCCAATACGATGATCTTTTTGCCCTTGGTTTGAACCTGCTCGTACTTTCTGGCTAAAAAAGCGGCAATGGCTGAGTAGTAAGGCGTGGTAAAGGGGATATGGGCTTCCTGGTCTCCACCTTTATCCCATAAAGAGGGAATCCGGTCTTCTTTTAGTACGTCTCTTTCCGTATACGCAAAGACGTTTTTCATCGGTTTGACCTCATCCAAAAGGTCTCCTATCAATTGATCTAATTGCTGCCTGAGCTCTAAATCATTTTGATCCTGATTTCGCTGTGAAATGAAAAGAATAAACGGTTTATGGGATTGTTGTTCATATACTTGTAATCCTTTTTTGAGAAGGGACTGAAACGAATGAAGAACATCTGCAGTCTTTTTTTCACCATCCTGATACTTCAAACTGTCCTCTATACAAACCAACCCAAAATTTACTCCTTCCTTATCTGAATACAGCGCAGACAAAGGATCCATCAATTTGGAAAGTAGCTGGTTGTACCCACCAGAAGCTACGTTTACCCGTCGCTCAGGTTCAGACAGGCATATTTCAAATGGCTTGATGTATGGTTCAATGGTGTAGGTTCCTTCTAACTGCACAAAAAAGTTCGAATCTTCTTCTTTGATCGATAGTAGCTCCACGTGCTCGTCGTGTCTGATACGGGCACGTAACCCGGTATTGATTAGGTGTTTTTTTTCCTCAGTCGGATGCTTTACCCACTGTCCTCGTTCTTGAAGACCTTTACGATCTTTCATTTCTTCAGGAAAAAGCCCAGGTTCCAGGCATAAATTACCTTGTGCCCCGACAGGTGACTCGAACCCGTGCCTGTCAAGAATGTAGGTCAAACCACCTGGATTGATTTCGCCGAGGTCGAGGTGATTGGTTAAAACCTGATCCTGAGGTGTTGATAAGAATACAGGATGTGAAAAGCCTTTAGGCTTCCAGGCTACTGAAAAGCTTTTCTTTTGTTTGCTATTCGATAGGTTAACGAATTCATCAATCGTTACCTTTTCCTCCACGAAGAGCGTCAACGCACATTTCTCGATGATTTCTTCTTTTCGCTCTTCTGGGTACGTTTTCCACTGCTCAAGTGATGTTTCAACCAAAAAAGGAGAGTGAATGGATTTGATTTCGTCTATTTCGAAAATATAGGTGCTTTTATTCATTAAGGCACCCCATATCATTGTCGGGAAGTAAGCCATTGCATCCAGCATAGTGACAGCATGAACTTCCTGCTTTTTTAAGAAGTCCGCTTGCACGCTTGCCGCTTCAAATAGCGTCTGATGAGTGAAGTGTAAGACTTCTACTTCTCCAAACGTGTTTAACTGAAAGTCTATATGGGCAATTTCCTTTGGATCAATGACGTGAAGGGTGGAGTCATCTGATGGGGTTGGTGTTACAAAATTCTCATCGACCTCTATCTTCTGTACTTTGACGGTTTTCAGTTTGAGATCCTGTGTAAATGCGCTACTTCCTACCAGGTAGTTTATCCCAGACAAATCGATGAAACTTTCAACCATTTCGTCTTCAGGTGACACCCAAGCTGAAACTGCACCCAATTGCCAACTAGCAAACTGCATGGCAAATGCATGATATGTAGGTACTTTCTCAATGCCTACCCGATCGCCCTTCCGAACTCCCTTACTACTTAAAAAGGCTGCACAACCAAGTATATTTTTATAGAAATCCGCATAAGAAATAGCCTTCTTACCCGCTTGAAAGGCCATGTTCTTCTCATTAATCGTTGAGGCTAATTCATCGAATATGGTTTTCGAATGTGTAGGTGTTTGAACACCCGAAATTTCTTTTAAAGATGGTACTAACGACAGTTCCCTAAGAGGCAGCGAAGGGTTGTCCAGTATGGAATTCAACAGGGTCGAAAAAGCATTTCTCCATGCGGCGACGGTCTTCTGGTGAAATACATGTGTCTGGTACTGTAGCTTAAGAACGAGCCGATCGGCATATTCATTCACTTCCAACGAGAGTTCAAACTGACCTTCCTGAAACTCCACATTCACCGGTATCACCTCTTCTTTCACGCATTCTTCATCCAGAACAGATAGTAGGGATTCATTGTAGTAGACAAAAACACTCTGAAAAACAGGATTTCGAAGTGACCTTTTTATCCCCATCTCTTCTACCAGTTTTGGAAATGGGTACAACTCATGCTTCATGGTTTCTTTTAATTGATTTCCCACCTGCTCTATCCACTCTAAAACATTCATATCTGGATGGTAATCCGTGCGGATAGGAATCATGTTATTGAAAAAACCAATGGCTTCCAGGTATTGAAACGAAGGCCGGCTAAGCATCGGCGTACCCAGCACCATGCTATCCTGTGCTGTTATTTTATGGAGAAAAAGCGCATAAGTAGCGTACAAAAATTTCATAAATGAAACGTTGCTTTGCCTGGCCAGTGAACGGAGCGCTTCCATCCTATCTTTTGAGTATTCAATAATTGGAGCAGTGGCACCTTCCAGCAAGAAGGATTCGGGCTGAGGAAAGTCGGGATGGATTTGAAGTTCCAGATTGGCTCCATTCAGTTGATTTTTGTAGAACGTCAGGCTTTCGGCTCCCTCTTTTGATTTCAACCAGTCATTTTGTTCCTGGATAAACGTGATATAGTCAACTCCTACCTCTGGTAATGAAGGGGCTTCATGAGCACGTATCGCCTGGTATGCTTTTAAAAATTCTTTAACGAGGTTGTTGCAGGAGTATGCATCGTTAACAATATGGTTGAAACATCCCACCACGTATTCTGCTCCATTTTCTTCTATGATGACAAACACGCGAAACAAAGGTCCTTCCATGAGGTTGAAAGGAATTTTGGCCTTAGTTTCCATGTAAGCTTTAATCGACGGCATGCTGGGAACGCGTTCTACGTGTAACCAATTGCTTACTTTTTCATCGATAACCATAAACGGGACTCCGCCATCATCGATCTGAAGCCGGCTTTTCAATATGGGATGCCTTTCCAAAAGGTAATGACAGGCTTTTTTAAAAGGTTCAGGCTCAAAAGGGTTAGTTAGAATGCCGGCTAATACAATTGTGTAGGCATTATTATCAGGAGCCATTTGAAAAATATGCCAAAGCGATTTTTGAACATAAGACAACTCGTATCGAACTGCTTCACTGGTTTCTTCCCGGCTTAGAAATTGTTGCTTTACCCTGTTCTCTTTTTCAAACTTTTTCAGAACAAAGTCCGTGAGCGAATCGACCGAAGCGTACTGAATAAACATGTCGGAGGTGGGGAATTCAAAACTAAAGCGTTCACAGAGCTTTCTTCTAACATGTGGGATATTGTCTTCATGAAGGCCAAGAGAAATGAAGTCTTTGCCTTCCGTGATCGGACGATTGTAAAAAAACAATCCTAATTCATCCAGAATACTTTTACGTACGAGAAAAGGTATTTTTCCTTCTGAGGCGGTCGTTTGGTTTTGTGAAATGGCATGCATAATCAAGTTCAATTAATCTTGAGATCTTATTATCCATGTAGCTAATTGTTCTTATGATCGTTTCCGATCTGATGTACGGTGGCGAGATTTGTCAAAAGCTAAAACTAGTAGCAAATCACTGAAATGGCCGAGTGAATCTGCTTCTTACGCTTATACAAAAACTATACATCTGTAAATAATTTTCCATTACATCGACTGATGCGTGGAAACAAAAAAAGTGTATCAGTTAAGATTAAAATCTATTGGATGGGCGGTATTTCACCCTATTAAAAAATGGAATAATTATAAAAATAATACGAAAAATTCAAAAAAATATCAGTATTCGACCCAAACCTGAAAACATTAGTTTTGGTTTGTTTGAAGCATCCAAGTACTGATTTTTCTTTGGAATCTGAGTCTAATGCCACGGCGAACCATCGCGCGGCGGGTTGTCCCCATCGAATATAGGCCCAGCCTAAAGGGAGTGATCATGATCGGGAGGCGCGCTAATTGGTGTTTTTAAGCCTTTTGTGCAGCCCTAGAAATCTTTCCGGGACACTCTTAATTATTTCATCTATACTTATGGAGTCGACCTGGTATAGGAAAACCCTCCACCATCTGTTCTTCCTTGCGCCCAGGAATCAAACTTTATGTCCAGATAGACATCGTCTTCAATGAGGTGTAATACCAGGTCCTGGCCAGGTGATGACTTAGGACTATTATCCAAAGCGTCTCTGAAGGTACTAAAAGTCAATTGGCTAAGGTTTGCAGTAATACCTTTTGCCCATTCGGTGCCTGAAGGACTTGTTGCCTTATCTTCCGTAGCCTCATTGAATGCATTGTAAATTGCTCCTCCATCGTTGTCTCTGGTTATGAACACATTCGATGATATCCTGTCCTGGTTGGCCTCTAATGTAGGATCTGCTCCACTTGCCTTTGAAAAGGTAAGTGTCGGGCCAGACCACACATCGAACCCTATGGTCTCATCGATATCGTTGAGTTGAATGGCTACTGAAATCTGACTGGTTACTTCTCCATTTGTTGCGTCGATCACTCCACTAATGGTAGGGTTGGTGTCGAAATCAAACTTCAAGCGGTCCTGTACCACCAGTTCCCCTGTTGTTGCATTTACAAAAAGTGCATCAGCGGGTTGCGATTGATTAACGGAAAAACTTAAGCTCCCAGCGTCGGTCGTTGCGTCAAGGGTTCCTAATACCTGACCCTGGTCCGGGTTCTCGTCGACGGATACTGAAAAATCGGAGGAGGTAATAACTCCTTCAACATCGTTTAGGGTTACCTCTATGTCTACTTCAATTGTTTTTACGCCATCCGAAGCAGATACAATGGCTGTTAATGTGGGATTCGTTTCAAAATCAAAATCTGATTCTTGCTGAACGATTACTGCCCCGGATGAAGCGTCTACCTCCATGGCCCCGGCAATGCTTTGAGAAACCAAACGAAAGGTAATGGATGTAAGGTTGGTCGTTGCGTTTACGGTTCCCAACTCCTGACCAGCAGAAGGATTTTCATCTATGGTCGTTGAAAATCCTTCCGCTTCCAGTAATGAAGCAACTTCTTCATCTTCTCCGCAGGAAAGGAGAAAAAAGACAGGTGCTACTAGTAGGTATTTAATAATGCTATTCCAATGTGACATATCGTTCTAAACGAGCTAGTTCTTCGTCATCGACATACTTACCGATTTCTCTTCTAAACTGCTCTATGCTTTTATAAGGTCTGTATTCTTCAAATTCCTGAAGCATTTTATCTCCCATACCCGGGATAGACAAAATCTCTTCTTTTGATGCTTCATTCAAGTTAACCGGAACAAATACGTATTGTTCAAACCTGGCCACTTCACTCTCTCGTGCATATTTACCAATTTCCCTTCGAAATTGTTCAATGGATTTATAAGGTCGATACTCTTCAAACTCACCTGCCATTTTTTCCCCTACTCCGGGAACATCCATGAAAACCGTTTCCTCTGCTGTATTTAAATTGATCGGAAGAAATAGCGAGGCGCTTACATCACTTACCACTTCTTCAGGAAAGAATTCTCTCAACAATGAAACGAACGCTTTTGACTCTACGTATGGCCGATTGGAAATGATTCTCTCCGCCTTTTCTTCGTCTATTTGTGGAATACTTAGCAATTGCTCTTTGGTTGCCAAATTGGGATTCAACACAATTTGTGTTTCTATTTCCGGATCGGACATGTCCACTTCCTTTACTTCAGCCTCATTGGAGGGTTCATCTTTTGCTTGCTTCTCGCCTGTCGCACAAGCAAACGTCGAGATAAGGATGAGAGAGAAAAAATATTTAGTCATAACGGTTGTTTTATTTATTTAAGTTTTGTTACAAGTAGACCGAGCAATCCGATCGGGATAAGTGATCCGGGTGCCATCACCGGCAATGCACCTGTCATTGATTTGACAAAGAGATTCCATCCGTTTAATTGCGGATACATTTCCAATTCAAAGTCGATGTTATTTTTCAAATGAATCCCAATTCCCAATAAGCCAACTGCTATTGTAACTAACGAGATCCCCCTAAGAAATGTCTTTTTTTTAATAGAAAAATAAACGATTATCGACGTACCTATTGCAAATAGCGGTAAGAATTGCAGCCAATCTTCATAATGGCCTATTAGAAGTAGTTCCAGCGTCAGTCCGAAAGTCCAGAAAGCTTTAATAAACAAAGCAACCTTCTCATTTTTCATCAGGTTTGCTTTGTTTATCATCGACATTAGTATTGGTCAGGTTGATCTGTTAGTGTTTTCATGAACGCAATGACTGCCTGCTGTTCATTTTGAGATAAATTTAATGAATCGAATGGAAGCGTCTGATGCGGTAAATCAAAATTCATTCCTCCACCTCCACCTTTGTTGTAAAAATCCATGACCTGCTCCAACGTTGTATAAACTCCGTTGTGCATGTATGGGGCAGTTTTATCTGCATTTCTCACAGTAGGTGTCTTAAACATGTATTTATGTATGTCTGCTTCAAAGACCCAATAAAATCCTTCATCTGTATCAACTTCAAGGTTTTTAGGTGTTTTTGGAGTGCCCAATATTTCCTTTTCGGTCTCGCCAAATAGTGGGGGTACGGTACCGTTCATCAACGGAACAAAATGGCACGTTGCGCATAAAGCTTTCCCCATATACAAATTCATCCCCCGTTTTTCCTCTTCTGTAAAGTCGTCCAGCGCTCCCCTCATGTTTCGATCAAAGCGAGAGTTAAGTGCATTTAGGGTGCCTGTATAGGCCGCAAGTGCCCGGATGATTCTTGTTTTATTGAATTTTTCATTGGGATAGGCTTGGCTGAAAGCGCTCTGATACTGCTCATCATCTAAAATTTCATCTGAGATGAGGTGTCCACGTGTATCAAATTCCCGCTCGTTGGTAAATACCCCCATAATTTGCTGCTCTAAGTTATCTGAGCGGCCATCCCAGAAAAACTTCTTTTGAAAAGCAACATTAATGATCGTTGGCGTATTTCTGAGGAGTTGCTCTCCTTCTTTATCCAGTCCTTTTTCCAACCCATCTTGATAAAAATTGGTTGGGTTGTGGCAGGAGGCACAAGATAACCGCCCAGACTCGCTTAGGTTGATTTCATGAAACAGTCGTTTCCCCAATGCAATTTGTTCCCCTGAGGGATTTCGGTTGTAGCTCGACTGAAAATACCTGAGGTTGAATGAGTTTTCTTCAAAAAAGGTTGGTGCATCCAGGTTAATCGCAAACCTCTTCGGATCTTCAAAAAGCTGGGTCTCCTTACGAATTCGAACCCATGACTCCGTAATTGGATTTAAATAAACTCTACCAAATTCATACCGGTCGAATGTCTCAAAATCCGAATTTTCATCAATGTATTCGGTCGCATTCTGCAGCTGAGATAAGAAATTAGCGTGTAACTCCGGATCAATGCTTTTTAAAGTATCTCCTATTGAGAGTTGGTACAGATCTCCAAAACTTTCCAGTAACCGGGCAGATTCATTCAGCCCCAAAAAACTCCCAGGCGTATCAAAACCCGAAAGACCTACGGAATAAATTCTTAGCAGCTGTTGATGCATTGGCACAAAAAATCGCTGTGGGTTTATTGGTTTTTCTTCCATTGCATCTTTGATCGCCTGGATGTACCCTTTCGTGATTTTTATTTTGAAATCAAATTCCTTTTTATCGATTTCGTCATCAGCATAAATGACTTCCTCCAGTGCCTGGAAGCCTACGGAAGGGAGCACTTTCCCATTGTCCTCCTTAAAGACGGATAACGGAGGTCCATTGACCCGATGAGCAGCTTCTGCGTGCAAATAAGCTGCGAATGGTTCTGCTTTCTTAAAAGCCAAACGAGCTTGAGCAAAAGTTGATTTAAGTTTTTCTGGCTGGTCCGCTATTTTTAATTGGTCCAACAGCGTCATTGACTTATCAACTTCTTCCAGTGCATAAGCCTGCACCTTCGAAAAATCTACTTGCCTGTTTTCTATGCATCCTGCGAGTGTACCTACAGATACGATAATAGTTAGTAACCTCTTCATTCTTTTCTCACTTTACTAAAATGAAAAATGGGCCCAAAAGGCCCATTTCACTTATTAAATCCGTTACCTATCTTGGTACGTTTCTTAAGATCACCAACTGAGATCCTTGATCGTCTTCTCTATCGTTACCAGGGAAAGCATCAGGATCAACTACGTGTCCGTCGATTCCTTCGAAATTCACGTCTTCCCAATAGTGTGGCTGCAGGCTTAAGATAAAGGTCCCATCTTCTCCGACTTTATCAGAAATATCAAACATCGCCCCAAACTCACCTGAGAAGTCATCATTATCCCGATTCAAGTCTTGGTTGATATCTATTTGTAAAACCGCCTGAACGTTTTCACCATTTAAATTAGTTTGCCAGATATAGGCCTGATGCGCTCGGTCGAAGCTATTGGGGTCTTCCTGCCAGTAAATGTAGTTTTCGGTTACTACGATGTTGTCAGGACTCTGTAATTGCTCCATGTTCCCATCTCCTTTATTAAACCCTGCAGTATTTCCACTGATGATCTGAGTAAGTTTTCCCGTCAATGGAGATTCTTGGTTTAATTCAAGTTTGTATCCGGTACCCCAGTCGTTGTAAGTTCCTCTTCCGGGACCTCTTCCTGTTACTGCAAAGTATACGTTTCGGAATGCTGCTTCGGATCCCTTTCCATAATCTACATCTTCTACTCTCATGAACTGAAGAGAAAAGGCTTCGGTAGAAGCAACTTCCATTTCATCTTTAGTCAAGGAAGAACCATTAGGTATTTCTACAAATTCTACATCGTAAGTCACCCCGAAGTCAAGGTCTTCTTCAGTAGAAGAAGCCGTTGCTCCTGCAAGTCGTAGGACATAAATCTTTCCACCAGTGAGATCTGCATCTCCAGCAGAACTGTAGTATAACGCAACCTGACCTTCAGAGTCACTGGAGTCATCGTCTCCGCCGACGATTACTGTACTTCCAGCATAAGCTTCTTTCGGAAGCGGCACATTATTTTCCCAGGCAAACTCACCAAGCGCGGTTAACCGACCAGGGTTGGTAGGATCAGGAGTAGCAATGTATGGATCTATTCTCTTCGAGACGTAATGAAAACTCTCTGATGAGGAAATGAAGAAATCCTCTGCACCTCCGTGAATTTCTGCTTCCCACATGGTGCCGGAACATTGTCTTGCAAAATCCGAAACACCAGAGTTCAATAAATAATCAGCAGATAAAGGTTTTAAGTCGCTATCCAATGTAATCCTCGCTACTGAATAGTGATCTTCCAGGTTAACAAGTAATTCAAAGTTTCCGGTATTGGGATTCTTAACCATCCCAGCTCCATCTGCAGAACCACCTAAAATAAAGTCCTGAGTCCCATCTGTAGTAGATAGCGTATCGCTTGAACTTAAAAGCGTCGTTACTTCGATATTAGAAAAAGACCCGAACGTAGTTACTAAAGGTGCTAAGTTTGGTTCAAATGGATTTGTCGGCGTACTGTTATTGCTATCGTCATTAGAACACGACACCAATAACATACACATTCCTGATAGTAGTATCAGGTTACTAACTAATTTTTTCATTCTTTCTTAAGGTTTATATTTCAGTTAATCCTAACTGATTAATGTTTCGAAATTATAGTGGCTGGATTACCTTAAGTTTATGCGAAAGTGATAGTTAATTAAAGAACCGTTCTCGTTGTAAACAAACTATTAAAATTTCAAATTCTGAAAACAATTGAACGTGACAAACATGTGAATTGAGAATCACCTGGTTCATAAATAACAAATGACTTGTTTGATCGCGGAAACTGGCAAAAATGATGCTATTCATTGCCCAGCTGTTCAATTCCTTTATGCTACCCGGAGTCATCACCACAATCATTGGACTCACTTTCTCATTTATTCACTCACTAAAATCAGAAGGTATTCGATAAAAACACCTTGCGCTCCGATCAAAAGAGATCGCTTAGGCTTCACGTGATTGCTATTGCAAGTTCTGAATGCGTAGGTTTATATAAATAAACTCAATGATTACAGAAAAGACCGACATACTTAAATGGAGGGAGGTTTACAGCCTTGCCGCATTAAATGCAGCGGTAGTTATCAGTTGGATTGCCTACCATGAATACCAGCCGGTCTTAATGGAAAAAATTGGGATCAATCACCTTGTTGACTTCTTAATCGTCACAAAGGCAGTGGTGTTAGTTTTCATTCCTCCCTTTGCCGGCTGGCTATCCGATTACCTCTTACGAAAAAACGGCAAGTACTTAATCATTTTTACAGTAGGCATTGGTGCGACAGCTATGGTGTTTATGGTGGTTGCTTCGCTCATTGGAACTCATCATTTGATGAATGCATCATCCGCTCTCCCTATTATGATTGTTCTTTGGCTGATTTGTATGAACCTGTTTATTAGCCCGGCGAACTCCATGATTGAAGCGTTCGCTCCTGCGCAAAAACTACCCATCGTCATGGGGGTTCTTTTCCTGGTCACAGAACTCTTGTATGCACTTGAGCCAGTAATTGTTAGTCTGGTAAGCTTTTTCGGAGATACGCTGACGTTTATCGTTGGTGGTGTTTTAATTGCCGGATCAGGATGGATCTTTCATCGGGTATCTTCAGATGAGGTTCTGCAACGAAAGCAGGAATTACTCGCTAATGACAGGGTAGCTAACCAAGGTTTTGTTTCGTATTTGGCGATTTTTGTTATCGGCCTGGTTCTAGGAGTAGGAAAAGCCTTCTTAGTAGAATTCCTACCCATGCATTTTGACATCAGATTCTATGAATACGATGGGTTGGGTGAGTACATTTCATTTGGACTTTTGGGAGTATGTGCGATCTCCGGCTTTCTGATCAGTAAGAAAATTTCTCAATCAAACCTCAGGGATGTTATTACCTGGAGCTTTGCCATTCTCTTTGTTGGGACCATCATACTGATTGTTTCCTTCAATCTTTTTCTTACCATCGGAGGCGCGTTAATCGTAGCTGTTGGATTTACTTTAATCAACATCAGTGGTTTACCTTTTGCTATTCAAAATCTTTCTGTGCGACACGTCACTTACGGAGTTGGGATCTACATAGGAGCGTCAGAAATTCTAACAGGAGTATTTGAATACGTTTACAGGTAATAATGAACTACACTCCCATCCATGTAAATGCTTCTTCTTTAGAAGAAAACGACTTGATGGATAAACTTGGGTAGACAACTTTAATTGCCAGCGTAAGTGAATTTGAATAGAACCTACTGAAGGCAGATTTGGACTCGACCGTCGCTACTTTTTTTAACGTATTGACAATTGGCCTAAGGTGTACTTTAACAAATTCTTTTTTTAGCCAAACAGCAGCATCGGGACTTATTTCTTCAAGTTCCAGCCTATTAATAATGGCGTTTTGAAAACCCTCTTCTCCAACCAGTCTTCCGGCTTCCAACATGGTTTGTTTATAATCATCGAAGTCGACTCTCCCCAACCATCTGATTTCGAGAAATTTACGGGATTTATCTACGTAAATAGTTGACGTTTTATATGCTTGGTGAATCGTTTCTGTTGATTCAATTTCGTTAATTATCATTGTAAAAAGGCAGTAATGAAAGTACAAGTTCTTACTTTTTTGCTTTTTTATCAATACCCAAAACTGGGTATTTTTCAGAAAAGTATGACACTTACTCATCACCATGTTTATATCAAGTGATAATGACATTTTCTATAAATTACAGGTAATACCGTTTTTCACTAAAATTATAAAATTCAATTACATCGTATGATGCTACAGTTTCATTCAAAGACCGCATGAAAAAAGAGTGAGATTAGTGCCGGGTATATGCTGTCGCTGCACGTCATGGGATACGAGTATACTATAATGATTAAATAATAGCGATGACCAACACTTTTTACTTCCTTCTATTTTTTCTATTGTTCGGGTCCCAAGCACAAGAACCGTCCTGGGACAAGGTTTCTGAGTCTGACGGAATTCTGACAAAGATCGGATCAGACCCTCAAACAGGTTTTCCCATTTTCGAATCGACGGTTACGATCAATTCGGATAAACAATCAGTATTTAAGCAACTGACCGACTATGACAACTTGAAGAACTTACTTTATTCTGTATCGGAAAGTAAAAAATTGTCTGATAAAGATGACGGGGCAGTTGCTTTCTACTATTTTGATATGCCCTGGCCTGTTAGTAACAAGTATACGACAACGGAAGAATACTGGACCATCTCTGAAAACCAGATAGACATACGTATTGAGTCTACTGAATCAGACTATCAACCGGATGATGATATCACCAAAATTGAGTACATAAAGACCAACTGGACACTCAGTGCAACTGACGATAACACAACTAAGGTAACCTATCGTTCCACAGGCGACCCCATGGGTATTCCGAACTGGGTGGTAAAAATGTTTTTATCTGCCAGTCCGAAAGAGACCTTAACTAATTTGAAAGCTAAATGTGAAGGGTCTGATTGATGGTTAATGAAGTTGCAGATTGAAAGCAAAAGGGCTACCGGCTACCTATCCTGATTATTTTTTAGAATGCCCTGTATGGTTGTACAAGGCATTCTAAAGTTTCAAACTATTGAAAGTTACTACTTGTCTTTGTCCTTGTTTTTATCCTTAACTTTTTCTTTCTCCATTTTTTCTTTGTTCTTGGCATAAGACTTAAGCGGAGTAGGATGGCGCTCCTCAAATCGATAATCCTTGATGAAATGGATCGGATCTTTTCTTCCTTTTCCAATCTCAATGACTTCGTAGTGGATATGAGGCCCGGTAGACCTCCCAGAGTTACCGGTTTTGGCAATCACCTGTCCTTTTTTTACTATTTCACCCATTTCCACATCAATAGCAGACAGTTGGGCATACTGGGTACGGTACTTGTCTCCATGATCAATGGCCACTCGTTTTCCATAGCTTTCAGGATTATTTGTGATCTTTGAGACAATACCATCGGCTGTTGCCAGAACCGGTGTCCCAATTGGAGCGCGGAAATCAATACCTAAATGAAGCTTCCTTTCCCCATCAATAGGATCTTTCCTATAACCATAATGTGAAGTAAGCTTCAACCCCTCGGTATACTCAAGCGGAAATATGGACGGTGTAAAATCCTGTTTCAACTCTTTTTCCGCATTACTGACTTTTAACGCTGCCACGGAATCATCGGCAATTGCCAACACGTTTCGTTCGTTTTCAAATGGTGTCTTTTCCTGATTTGAAAAGGCAAATACAATACTCAATGTCACCGGAATCGCAATCAGATAAGCGATTACCGAATGTTTGTTTTTCTTTTTGTTCATCATAACAATTCGTTTTTTAATCATTGAAAAATTGAAATGACTCACCCAACCCGAATAGGTAGCGGTACCTAGCTGTGAAAAAAGAATCTCCTGATATCCTTCCGGATCGTTGTATCTCCTTAACACTGCTTCGTCCGCCTGATATTCGTGAATTTCGATGAGTGCTCTTCGG
>JBCCXH010000056.1:0-16851 GCA_039192005.1 Bacteroidota bacterium | reverse complement strand
GGTCTCTCAGACTTTTGGGAGACTTATTTTCTAAAGGGATGGATGTATTAGTCAAATACCAACTGGATAAGTTTAACTTCTGGAGTACGTACACACTCAGTAGGTCAGAACTATTTTTCGAAACCCTAAAAACAGAACGGTTTCCAACCAACTACGACCAAACACACCTTTTCAGTCTCGCCGGTCAGTACAAAACGTCCAGACTGACAGCCTCTGTTAGCTGGTCCTGGGGCAGTGGGACACCTGACTATACCGGAGATGCCCCTTTCTTTCCGGAGGAAGGATCATTTGAAGTTCCTACAACGGCGACTCCTGTTGGAGACGTGGTACGATTTGGTTCGGTAAGTCAGGTAGACTTGTCGGTACTTTACCACGCTTATGAAAAAAAGCAGACGAAGGTGTCCGTGGGGCTGACGGTCCTCAACCTGTTGGATACAGAAAATTTATTGGAACGAGATGCGCGTACGCTTGGCCCTCCTGGCCGGGATGAGGTATTCAGTTTAGATCGTTTCAACATCGGGTTTGCTCCTGATGTCATGCTGAGAGTAGAATTTTGATTGGTCATATGTCATATTAAAGAATCATTGATTTACCCGGTGTGGGCGACATGGCGCGGCCTACTTGGCTAGGGGTCAATGCTCTTAACTTAAGCAGGTTTTCTTTCTTCCTCTCCCAGCCTGGATGGTCCTGCCCCTCTCTAGGAGAGGGAAATAATAAAAGCTTAAGTTAACAACATTGGGCTAGGGGTGCACGTCCAAGGATGCCCCATTAGGGATTTGGGTAAGAAAGGGATTAGTTACGAGTTCGATAAATACGGTAGCTTTCGCCACTTCCTTTCTTGAATTTAATGCCCAGTGGATCACAAACCATCTTGAGTGCGATCTCAACGTTGTCATGGAGAAAGCTTCCACTGTACTTCCTGTTCAGGTCAATTTTTTTACTGTATTGAAGCTTAATACCAAACTGCTGCTCAATGGCTGCAAAAACCTCCCCTACCGGTGCGTTTGAAAACCGGGTTTGGTTTCCGTCGACCCATAGCGGTCTTTTCTCTTCCAGTTCATCAACCTGAACCTGACCATCGTAAAACTTAAGCGACTGCCCTTCATGAAGGGTTTGGCTGCTGTCCTCGGTCGCGATCTTTACTGTAACTGCCCCTTCGTAGCAGTTGACCGTAAAGTAATCTTTTATGGAGCGGATGTTAAAGGCGGTACCCAATACGGTTACTTCCCCTTTACTTGATTTTACCTTAAAATCCTTTGTATGGTCTCCAAAAAAGTAGGCTTCGCCTTCCAACTCAATGACTGGTTGCGTGTCCCAGGTCTTTGTAGAGTACGCAATACTCGAATTTGTATTTAACAGGGCATCCGACCCATCGGGAAAAGTAATTTCTTTCACTTCTGCATAACGCGTCTCAATAAGAACAGCATCAGAAGAACGGAACCAGACGAAATAGCTGATGACCAACAATGCGACAGAGGCCGCAATGCTTATTGCCAGGCGATAGGGGAATGAAACCACTTTGGCCTCTTTTGTCGCGCTTCGTTCTATTTGATGCTTTAGTTTGCCATAACCGCTGCGCTTATCGGTTTTCTCAATACTCCATGAATCTACCTCTGCCACTATTTTTTCATAGGCCTCAATATCCGAAGTACTTTCCAGCTCTGAAAGTACTTCTTTTGTGGTTTCGCCTGAAAGCCACTTTCCTATTTCGATATCGTTGTCTTTTTTTGACATTCCCTGATTACATGACCGCTAACCGACTCATCTCCCCCCCTCTATATTTTAAATTCGTTTAATTCAACAACCGATGACCGCAACTTTTTCATCACCTTTCCCAAACTTTTTTCTACTGCTTTCACGCTTATGTCCATGACCTCCGCAATTTCTTTGTAGGACATTTTATCTATTCTATTCAGCAAAAAAATTTGCCGCTGCCTCTCCGGGAGCGCGCTAATGGCCCGTTCCAATTTCTCTTTGAATTCTTTCTGTTGTAAATCAAACTGTGCATCCGTGGTCCGATCCTTCAGAGGATTTTCTTTTTTAAACGATAACACTACTTTGTCGTGACTCACTTTGTTAAGAAAAAGTCGCTTTGCAACGGTAAAAAGAAACCCCTTTGCTGTCTCCCAGATTACTTCGGCACAATTTTCCCACAAACGGATATAAGACTCATGGGCCAGGTCTTCTGCCTGCTCCAGGTCTCCACATTTGTAATAGAGAAAATTTCTTAGCTGATCAATGTGATCATCGTAGAGTTGATGATAATTTTCTTCTTCACAGACGGATTTCACTAAAGAATGGAGTCAGTTGGTTTTCTCATACAACATTAACTCATTTTGTGTGCATAATGGATAGTGTCAATCGAAAACACGACGCGGGAAGACAAACTTGTCGTGTAGCTTTTGCCTGACCGACTGAAAAAATCACTGATAATACCCGTTTCTACTGATCGATCGGCACATCACCTTCTGATTAGTATTGCTCTTACTTCGTTTTTTGCACAAAAAAAGAGAGGCTTTTAAAACCCCTCTTTTCATTGCAGCACTTGTATCTGTTTTAGATACTAGTTTTTTTCTGGTGTCCGAGATAAGATTTGAGAATTTTAACCGGAAACCAATACTAGTTTTTTATAAATCTTTTGACGGTGACCACCTGATCATTTTCATCCCGGACGGATAGGAAATACAATCCGTTGGGAAGGTTTTGTACCGAGAGTACATCACCTTTCCCGGAGATTTGATAGTGTTTTAGCACTTTGCCCGCACTCGTCAACAGTGTCGCCTGCTCCAGGTTAACATTCGATTCATTGATAATTCTCAACTCATTTACCACCGGGTTGGGTAACACAGTAATTGCCAGGTTCGCCCCCCCCTCGTTGACAGAAAGTACGACCGGGTCAGTCTCTACGGTCAGTTGGGCAAACGCATCCGAATTGCCGTCTGGTAGTAACTGAATCTTTGCTATAAACTCTTCATCCGGCCCAATAGTGATGTCTCCATAGGTGCCTTCGTACTTAAAGCTGTTCACACCTGCAGCTAACGTGGAGGCCAATACATCTTCTCCCCCTGGCCTGGCGATAAAAACGTTGGTCCCACTGGATCCCGTGACGACATCCCACTCCATGGTAAAAGACAATTCACTCAGTTGGGTCAGGATCAAATTGGTAGGAGCAGATTGTTCCAAAAAGGTAGCGTCTACAGGAAGGGTGACTTCCGTATCTGCAAACGCATTACTATCTCCGTCAGGCAATGCCTGAATCTTAGCCTGGTAGGTATTTCCTGCGGTAATGGTTGTGCTCCCATATGTACCCGAATAATCAAAGCTTCTTACATCTCCGTCAACAGTCGTGATGAAAACGTCTCCGCTGCTGTTCGTTACATCTACAATGAAAATGTTGAAGTTGGTTGCACCCGGCGTATCGTCCCATTCTAAGGTAAACCCCGTATTGGTAATGTTGGTCGTTGTCAATCCGGTGGGAGGATCCGGATCGGTGGTAGGTGTATTGGTTACTTGAAGGTCTGCAAACGCATTACCATCTCCATCAGGCAGCGCCTGGATCTTTGCGACATACGTGCCGCCATCTTCAATGGTGATAGTTTTAGCCCCTTGCGTAAGGGTACCCATATATGTATAGGAAGTTGCATCACGATCAATCGTCGTAACAAATAAATCAGTTGCTCCTCCTGGCTCGGAAATAAAAACATTGATGCCCGAGGCGTTAGTCAAAGCATCCCACGACAGCGTAAAGGAACCACCGGAAATGGCGGTAGCAGTCAACCCTGTAGGGGCTCCTTGCTCGTCTACGTCCTCAGCGGTGACCGTCAGCGCCGCAAAGCCATCACCACCAACAGCATCTGGTAGTGCCTGAATCTTAGCTTCATATTGGATACCATCTGTTATTGTAATGGTAGCTTCTGTTCCACTGTATTCATAACTTGTGGCATCTCCGCTAAGTGTGGTGATGTAAACGTCGCCACTACCATTGGTTACATCTACGATAAAGACGTTTACTCCTGATGCCCCGGTCAACGCATCCCAATTTAGCGTAAACCCTGTGCTGCTTACATCAGAAATGGTCAGGTTTTGTGGCTGGCCCTGCTCTCCTGTTAACGTCAGGTCATCAAATGAAACGGAAGTTGGTCCTCCATCAACAGATTGGTAAGTAAATCGTACGAAGCTTAATGTACTTGTAGACGAACTTACGTCTATCGTAATAGTGCCATTAACGCTTTGAGTACCTACTACTGACGATTGTGTAATAGTAGACCCAAAATCGTCGATTAATTCGATTAAAAGATTTTCATTCGAACCACTCTGATAGCTTGCTGCAACTGTAAAATCATCTATTCCATCTAAAGAGGTATCTGTTATATCTAAAGTTATTTGAGCAAAAAAGTCCGGACCAGCTGCATTTCCTTCAAAAATCATTGCTCCAGCTGATAATGTCACAGTTGCGTTGCGAGGGTTACTAATCTTAGCATTAAGTGCGGCATTATCTGCAAAACCATTGAAATTCTCAAGGTTATTGTTTGCAAAACCTATTTGTACAACGACAAATAACGATAAAAAGATAAGTGACTTTTGAATAGGCAGTGAACGGGAACTTGTGGTATAAGTAAAGCTTTTGCGTAGCATATGTATCAATGGCATCAGGCCATTCACAAGATACTCCCCCCATGTGCGGAGGATATAAGTAGCATTATTTTTCATGACACATCACATTTTTAAGGTTTCAAATTGCTATTAGGGTTTCAGGCGTGTCCGGCATCATCATTTATGTTTCTGTTATGGATACATGATGAGAATGCTCAAACAAAAAATCACCAATACAAGCGACCAGAAACGGAAGTTTCGATAGAACGGCGTTCCTCTTAATGCTTCTGTTTCTTCCTGAAATATTTTTTTCGTCCATATGTAATCTTTAGCAGATTCCTGGTGGTCGTTGGGTGTCGTCATACTGACGGTGACGATGACGATGCTGCTGAATGCAAAGTACACGGGAACTTTCAGTAGAAAATGCAGGTCTCCCATCAACTCAACTTCCCAAATCAATTTTAGCATCACCGTTAGTACTGCGAGTACTGCACCAGCTATCAGCCCCCAAAAGGCTCCGTGACGGTTGATCTTCCGCCAAAAAACACCCAATAGAAAAACTGCGACGACGGGTGGGGCGATGTAGCTGAGCATTTCCTGATAATACTTAAGTAAGGAATCAAATTTTGATAGGAATGGTACCCAAATCAGCGCCAGGATCAGCACAATGACGGATACGATCTTACCTACAATGACTTGTTCTTTCTGTGTGGTTCCCTTCTTCAGGTTGACGTAAAAGTCCATGGTAAACAATGTGGCCACCGAATTCAGCAACGCACTAAGCGAAGACGTTAAGGCGGCCACCATTGCTGCAAGCATCAACCCTAAAATTCCTACCGGCATTAGCTCGATCACCAACTTGGGGTAAATCATGTCATTCTTTTCCAATCCAGGAAAAAAATGCTTTCCAGCCAATGCGGGAAAAATAATAACGAAGAGGATAAGAACGGTTAGGAACCCGACCATTAAGATTCCTTTTCTGCCATGATCAATGGATTTGGCAGTTAATACACGCTGGACCAGGACCTGATTGTTTCCCCAGAAATAAAATCCTAAGATGGGAATTCCGACCACCATGCCCAGCCATGGAACCGAGGGGTCGTCGAGAGGTCTGATCAATTTGACCATTAGGTCCTTTTCCAACAATAAGTTTTTTATGTAATCAGCGCCCCCATTTTGTATGGTCAGGTAGGCGAGGATAAACGTACCGATCAGCAGGACAATACCTTGCATCAGGTCTACTCGGATGGCGGCGGAAAGTCCTCCGGGAATGGTGTAAGTCGCCACTACGACTGCAAAAATGACGGACAGCTCTACCACACTCAGTGAAGGGAACACCAGTTTCATCAACAGCGCGGCGGCATACAATGCACCTGCGGCTTCCAAAAACGTAGATCCCAGCAGTGTAATGAAAGAAAAGTAGTAGCGAGACCTTTTGTCAAACCTTCGCTCAAGAAACTCGGGAATGGTAAAGATTCCTGACTTGATGTAAAACGGCAGAAAAAAGGTTGCGAAAAACACCATGACCAACACAGAGATCAAGTCATAATTGAAAACGGCAATCCCGGTGCTGTAGGCATCCCCGCTTTTTCCTATCAATGTGGTGCTGGAAATACTCGCAGCAAAGAGCGAAAAGCCAATAACCGGCCAGGTCATGTTGCGCCCTGCCAGAAAATAGTTATCAGTGGAGGCACTTCCTTTTTTCAGGTACTTTGTCCCTAACCATACTACGAAAATGAAGTAGGCAACTAAGACCAGAACATCGATTACTGCTAGTTTATCCATCTACAACTTTATCCTTTCTTACTAGTCAATTTTTAGGGTACTGATGAAGTACGCGCTATTGGGTTGAACCATGACGTCCATTTTTTTCGTTTTGGCGTCCCATTTTTTCTTCTCTACAGGTACAGGAAACCCTGCTGAATTCACCGACCGCTCTCCATCTGTATATTCATAACTGTACAGCGTTTTCGATCCATCTAATGCATCCGAAGTGATGCTGTATGCTTTGGCTTCCGAAGAACGATTGACCAACATGGCGGTAAAATTCTTTTGATCAAATGCGGCGACGGCCCGAACGTCTTTGTCTTCCGTAGCTGCGTCAAAATCAGGGCGTACCATCGTCACTCCGGGAGTGAAAAGGTTACACATCAATGTCCAGGTGTAGGACCAGGGCCTCAATTCCAGCTCCGAGCGGTCACCACAAATCTCTTCGCCCAGTGTATTCCACATCCCCCATTTTTTCAATTGGTCCTTTCCACCTTTGTCCCCGACGGTATGCATGGCGTCGTCCAGGTGCCAGGCGATGGCTCCACCAAAACCTGCCAACATGCTTTGTACAGCAGCGTCTGCCATGTCCAGACCGTATGAATAGTCATAGATAAACATGTTGGAGTCGTCCGGACCGGCACAGTTATCTGCCTGTCCTCGCCGTTGATTTTCCTTCCACAACTCACCCGTGTACTTCATCCCTAACTCACCTAAGATGATGGGTTTGTTACTGGACCGGACTGCTTCCGCAAAAGGGGTCAGGTAGTCGATCAGGTTACCATCGGATGTAAGGTGCTGATCTGCATAGATGTGGATGTCATAAACAGAGGTAATCCCATCCAGCTCCTCGGCGGTACTGTACAACCAGTCTCCTGCTTTTTTAGGATGTGTGGGATGGTTCCACTGCACCACACCATCAGGTCCTGCCAGCGAGATGTATTGGTCCAGTTCGTATTTTTTGAATACATCGGCCATCTCTTTGTACCCTTCTTTCCACTGCTCCCAGTCTCCATCTGTAGACGCCCAGTTTCCATTAGGCTCATTGACCAGGTTGTAGTACTTAATGCAGTCAAACCCTTTTTCAACAATGAGGTGGCGCACAAACTGTGCAATCATGTCCAGCCATCGGTCGTCATTTGCCAGGTGGATGCCGTTTTCTGTTTTGGGCTCTTCCCAAAAACCCGGCGTTCCCCACTCCCCTAATAGTACGGGTATCTTATTTTTCTGACAGTAGTCGAGGAGTTTGTACAAGCTCCTCATTTCACCATTGTCATACTCAACGATGGCCTGACTTGAGGCATCCAACCCTTTGAAATACCTCCAGGAAGCTACGTCCATGACCCGTACAATTTTAGGATTGATAAAATCCAGGCGATCGTAAATCAGGTCCCATTTATCATCGGTCATGAGGTCTCCCCACTCCGCATCTTCGGCATCTGCATGAGGGTATGCGGACCACTGTACTCCGTGACCTATAAACGGATGAGCAATGGCTTGATCCTTCGAAAAGGATACCGTTACTCGATCCGGTTTTTCAGATAGGTCATCGGTTGAAAAGATCCAAAATGGAAATAAGAAAAGAATCAGACTTTTTAGCATGGCTCGTTCTTTAGCTGCTCCAATAGTACACTCACGCTACAGGTAGCCACGCCCACGTACTTGTCAGCTGCTCCGTAGTAAACAAATAGTTCATCGTCAACAATGACGTTTCCTGTCGGGAATACGCACCCTTGATAAAAGCCTTCCAACTCGTAGTCAAACTCCGGCTCCATCACCCAATTTTCCAACCTGGCTGTAACTTTCGTCGGGTCTTCCAGGTCCAGAAGCGCTACGCCTACACGGTAGTGGCCCAGGCCTCCTTTATCTACGCCATGATAGATGATCAGCCAGCCATCTTTTGTCTTTAGGGGTGGTGTACTGCCGCCAATTTTTTCTTCCCAGGTTCCTTTCCTTCCGGTCAGTAGCATGGTGCTCTCTTCTTCCCAAACCATGAGATCTTCTGAAAACCGAATCCAGATGGACGCATATTCCACCCCATATTTTGGGCCTACCCACTCTTTGGGGCGATGCAGCATGGCAAACTTTCCGTTGATTTTTTCAGGGAAAAGGATCACGTCACGGTCATCCAGGTTGGAGGTAGTGATTCTTCCCAGGCGTTTATAGGTCTTGAGGTCTTTGGAGATCGCAAGGCCTGAATTGGCTACGTTTTCTTTGTATACTCTTGGTGCAAACTCCGAAGCTTCCGGAACGTTGATGACATCGTGAGCAAATTTCCAGTACTGTCCCGGAGGAAAAGGTCGGTAGGCATAGGTGACGTAAAATTCATCTCCGAATTTGACGATTCTGGCGTCTTCTACCCCTCCCATATCCGGACCATCCTGACTGGGGTAAAATACGGGGTGATCTGATGTTCTATCAAAATTCACCCCGTCCTTGCTTACCGCAAGACCAAAACAAATAATATGACCTTCATCGTCTCCTGCTGCGCGATACAGCATGTAAAACGTTCCATCTTCATACCATGCCCCCGGATTACAAACCACAAGGCTTTCCCAATCATTTTCAGGATTAGGCTTTAAAATGGGATTGGATGGATGTTTTTTCAAACGAAATGTTTTTGCTACCTCAAGTACATTGGATTCATTAGACATATCTCAGTAGATTTTAATTTTTTATTAGCTATTAATAATCGAAATTGGTGAATAGGATGAACGTGTTTGAAGGGATCGTTACGGAGGTTCCCGAAGCACTCAACGTTAGTCCTTCTTCCTCCGGTGCAGGATATCCGTTTGCATCGACCACCCTCCCTTCTTCTTTGTATACAAATTTCTTTATGCCGGACAGATCCACTCCATCTTCAAATTTTAAGTTGATGGTATGGTCTTCTACGTGCATGTTGCTGAAGGCCAGCATCCGCATGCCGTCTTTTTCTACGGCGATGGCGTCCAGCCCGATCATGTCTTCAAACTGGACCTCAAACACACTGGCTCCGTTCTGCATGTACCTGGTAAGCAAAGAGTAAGGATAGAAATGCGGACGCATCAACTCTTTTTCCGGCTTTCCGAGTAGTTCTTCACCAAGTATGTTCCAGACGCCCCATACTTTGAGGTCTTGACCGGTTTCGCTATCGCTGTGCATGGCGTCATCCAGTCCCCAGTTTACTGCTCCGGCATAGCCCGCATTGATGATTTTGAAAACCATGCCCATCAGGTCCACTCCATGGGAATACTCTTCGGTCAGGGTATTGGAGTCATTTCCGATATTAGGATCTGCGTTAATGTTTGACTGGTTTCGCTGATTTCGTTCCTGGTCCATTTGTGACGTTCCCACGTCGTATTTGTAACCAAACTCACCTATCACAATTTGCGAACCTGCGGGCGTGCGGTCTTTCATCGCTTTTAACGTCTCCTCATAAAATCCGTTGAACATGGACTCTCGGGGAGGGTAGGTATGCACGTCATACAGACCGATCTCGTCGTCCAGGTGTCTGGCAGATTGTGATACCCAGTCTACGTCGGTAGGATTGAAGTAGGCAATGTCCGGTCCGGCGATCTTCACTCCGTTGCTATTTCCAAGTGCTTCAAACTCCTGGAAAAACCGTCGCGTCATGAGCCTCCACAATTCGTAATTTCCATTGGTAGCCGAGCCAATGAGGTTAGGCTCGTTGATGGTGTTGTAGTATTTGATGCAGGTAAACCCACGGTCTTCGATCAGGAAATTGAGGTACCGGGCCGCGTTTTTAACCCGATTCAGCACCATTCGATTGTTGGTAAGGTCTACCTGATTGTACCCCCAGTCTCCAATCATGACGGTGATGTTGTTGTCCTGGCAGTACTGTAGGATTTTTTCTAATCCCTCCAGGTAGTTTTCTTCGTCGTACTCGTCTACGCCTCCGGCAGCGTATTTATCATAGGAACCATACACTACCCGCATAAAGCTTGGACGCATAAAATCCATCCGCTCATAGAGTGTGTTCCAGTCCGCGTCGGATATGGGCGTCTCCCAGTATCGATACGCCTGTGGGTAGGGATCCCACTGAAACCCGTTTCCCAAGTAAGATGTCGTGATCACGCTTGTTGTTACCGTCAAATCGTTGTTTGACGTCTGCTCAGGCGCTTCTGCTTCATCGCAAGCTGCGAATAAGCATCCTAGCGCAACCATCACCATGTATATGTTTTTACCCATTGCTATTTTCCCTTTCATTAAAAACTTATTTTTCATTTTCCTACTTGTTCTGGTTATCAATCCTAATTTTTTTACTTCACTGTTATTGGCCATTTAGCTCTCCCTCCACAGCCGGTATGGGATAGAAATACGCGCCACTGGAAATACTTTTCCCGTACTGTCCCTGGAGAACGGACTCGATGGCGTTCGTCCTCCTAAGGTCATACAGGCGGTGGCCTTCAAAGGCCAGCTCGAAAGATCTTTCCCTGATCACCGCGTTCCTGAAAACTTCTGTTGAAAGGCCTGCAGCCAGGTCGGCCAAGCCCGCTCGGGTACGTACCCGGTTCACTGCTTCGTATCCTTCTGTGGTCGGGCCTTGTGCCTCTGCATAAATCAATAAGACATCGGTAAACCTGATCAGATAGGGATGCGTACTGGTATTGTCTCCGATAAAAAGCGGATCCGTGTACTTTCTGGAAAAAGGCTGCGATTCTCCCCCTGCCGGAGTCCATACCCGGTTGCCATCTTTGTCAAAAAGCTCTTCGACGATTAGTTCGCTCCGTCTCCGGTCGGATGCCTCGTAGGTAGCTAAAAACTGTGATTCTGTCACGTAGACACCAAAACCGACATTAATTCCCAACCCATCCGGTAAAAAGGAGGTCGTTGGTATATCTGCCGGGATGAAAAAGCTGGCCAGTTTTGAGAACTCTCCTTCTTTTTGCCCATTACGATTTTGTGGAATGAAAAAGATGTGCTCCGGCCCGTTAAAACTGTCATCATCGGAGACGTCATAGACATTGAGCAGGTCGGTATCAAATTGATATTCTGTTTGCCCATTGACGACCAAACCGGCCATGTCTGACGCCAGGCCGTAGTAGGTATCGGCATCGGGTACCCATTCGTAACCGGGGCTACCGGTGGCTTTTGAGGATGCCAGGGTAATGTATACTTTCGCCAGTAGGGACTGAGCAGCTACGAGATCCGCTCGCCCTCCGTCTCGATCGATGGTTAGCAGTTGGGTAGCTTCCGTTAAGTCATCCATAATGCTGGCGTAGACTTGCTCGATGGACGAATTGGTCAACCCTCTTACTTCGCTTAACTCATCTACTGCATTGAGCCGTAGCGGCACGTCTCCAAACAAACGTACCAACATGAAATGATGCCATGCTCTTAAAAAGAGGGATTCTCCTCTAAATTTATTGATAAAGACTTCGTTGAAATCTGCGGTTTCGGTTACTTCTATCACCTTGTTGGCCCGGTTCAGCCCGATGTAGCTGAGCCTGAAGAACTGCAACAGGTTTTCGTTCCTGTCGTCTACGGTCCAGGCCTCCAATTGATCAATGTTCAACCCCTCTCCTTCTTTGGGAAAAGCCTCCTCTGAAGCCGTCGTCGGGATGTTCATGTAGGGCCTCAGGTAGTCCAAAACGGTCATGGTTTGGTAGGCACTGAGTACGGCTACGTTGACTTCTTCCGGGGTTTGAAAAAAGTTGGAGTCCGAAAAGAAGGAGGTTGGCTCTTGGTTCAGGGAGCACCCTGAAAGAAAAATGACAACCAAAAAGACAACTGACCTGATGTTTTTATTTATTTCTTTCATCTTTTGCATGGTATTAAAGTGAAAATCTCAAACCGGTAGTAAATCTTCTAAGACGAGGTATCTGATTTTGATCCACACCGTCTACGCCGACTTCCGGGTCCAGCCCGTCATAAGAAAAGAAGTTGTAGAGATTATCTACACTGATATAAAGCTTGGCATTTGATAGGAAACTGATGGCGTCCGTATTGAAATTGTAACCCAACCTGACGTTCTGCACCCGAACAAAGGAGCCCTTCTGAATCCACCAGTCTGAAAATGCGACGTTTCGGGTTTGCCTTAAGGACGGGAAGTCCTGAGAGGGATTTTGTGGTGTCCATCTTTGCACGAGGTTGCTCACCTGTCCGGTCCCTGCGCTGGTCAAAAACCGATTGACGTTTACGATGTCTGCGCCAAAAGAGCCGTTTAGCAGAACATTTAGGTCCCATCTTTTATACCGAACATCAAACGTCATACCTGCGGTAAAGTCCGGGTTGGGGTTTCCTATAATGGTACGGTCACTGCCAAAGGGATCAATGACACCGTCTCCGTTTATGTCTTCGTAAAGAAACTCGCCTCCTACTGCCTCATTTCCTGAAAGCCCTCTGCTCAACCCTTCTTCCTCGGACTGTATAATGCCAATCACTTTTGCTCCATAAAAGGCGTTGAGTGGCTGACCTATGGCGCTGGTATTGACTTGAGACCTGAACTGATCGCTTAGGTTGGTTCCGGTAAACCGAAATTGGTTTCCGAAATCATCGGTGATCACCGAGGTCAGCGCTGGTGGCCCCAGATTGACGACTTCGTTTCTGTTTCTGTTAAAGACCACCCCTAGGTTGAACGTAACGTCTTCTTTCTCAACAAGTGTTGCGTTCAGCCCAATTTCAATGCCACGGTTGTCAATGGTGCCGGCGTTAATCCGTACGATATCGAATCCTGATGTAGGCGGAAGACTACTCTCTACCAGTAAGTCTTCCGTTCTCTTGATGTAATAATCTAATGCAAGACTTAACCTCCCACCAAATGCTCCTACATCTAACCCAAAATTTAATACCTCTGTCGTTTCCCACCTTAAAAACGGATTTCCCAGACCGGTGGACTGCGCAAATATGCCGTTATCCCCAACTTCCAGGTCACCAAGGCCTGCTGTAGTTACAAACACTCCGTCGGTAAAAAACCTGCCCTGCCCCAGTCTGTTGCGTGTTTCAAACGCGCCGATGGCTTGATTTCCTACCCGTCCCCAGCTTACCCGTGGCTTGAGTTCGGTAAAGACAGGCGCCCCATCCTGCATGAAGGACTCGTTTTGCAGTTTCCAACTAATGGCACCGGAAGGGAAGTAAGCAAATCGGTTATTTGAACCGAAGTTGGACGATCCGTCCACTCTACCTGTGTAGGTGAAGATGATTTTATTTTTGAATGCATAGTTAAACCTGGAGATAAAAGAAGAAAGCGTACGTGTTGTCAGGTTGTTGGCGGCCTGTTGCGCGTTTGCCAGGCTCAGGTTGCCGGCTTTCAGACTTGCATTGACGAAGTCCTGCGCGGAAAGCTGAGAAGTACGCTCTTCAAAGTATTCGTTGGAGTAACCCGCCAGTACGGTGATGGAATGATGGTCTCCAATGAACTTATCGTAGGTGAAATACCCGTCGACCACCATTCGCTGGCTTTGGAAGTTATTGACGATACCAAACCCTCTGGGTCCTTCTCTTCCTTGTTGCGTGTATACATCCGGGAAAAATTGCTCTTGTATGAATGACCCCAGGCTGTAGTTGAATTGTGTTTTAAACTTTAAGTCATCGGTCATCTCCCATTCTAAAAAGGAAGTAGAAACTAGGTCAAGCGAAACCGTCTCGTTCCCTCTAAGGTCTGAGAGGGCTGCCGGATTGGCAAAATCGTTTTGACTTGCCTGGAAATAGGTCCCGTCATCATTGAAAAGTGGGAACGTGATGTTACGGTTGAACGAGAGACCACTGTTTTCATCTCGCACACCTCTGGAAAAGTTGAGGTTGGAAGATAGGGTCAATCGTTCGCCAAGGTTCTGATTGATACCGGAGCTAATCGTCACCTTTTGTAAGTCGTCGTCTCTGAATCGGCCATTTTGTGTGTTGTAGTTGATACCAAAGTTGTACTGCGTGGTTTCTGATCCTCCGGTCACGCTTACGTTGTAGTTGTGGTTGACAATCGGGGCCCTGAAAACAAAGTTGACGTAGTCAGTGGTGGGATATCCGTCATTCAACTGTTCGATGGACGGGAAAAACGTTCCATTGATATCATTTGCACCGACGTATAAAGGAGTAAACCCTGAGTTGATCCGGTCTTCATCTGTTAAAGTTGCTAACAAAACGGGATCTCGGTAGACGTCAAACTCCCTTGAAAACTCACTGAAGGAAGTAGCTGCGATGAAATTAATGCTCGGCGGGCCGACTTTACCTCTTCTGGTCGTCACTAAAATAACGCCATTGGCACCTCGGGAGCCGTAAATGGAAGCCGCAGAGGCATCTTTGAGGACTTCAACCGAAACAATGTCTGCGGGGTTGATTTGTTTCAGATTGCCTGCATCTCCCAAAGGAAAACCGTCTACTACCACCAAAGGAGTCGTGGCCGTAAATGAACTGGCGCCCCGAATGCGGACGTTTACACCCGCGCCCGGTGCATCTGAAGGATTGCTTATGGTCAGACCGGGGACCCGTCCGGCAAGTACTTCTTCAATGGAGTTGGAAGGAATCTCCGACAAATCCTGCGTTTCGAGCTTGCTGATCGAACCGGTCAGGTTGCTTTTATTGATTTTTTGGTATCCAATGACGACGATTTCATCCAATTGCTCGATGTCATCGTATAACGTCATGTTGACCTCTTCTTCTACACCTACAAGCGTTACGGTCTCTCGCTTGAAGCCTACAAATGAAAACTCTAAGGTAGCGATGTCATTTGTGAGGGTAAAGGAGTAATCTCCATTGATATCGGTTATGGTACCGTTCAATGTATTTTTTTCTGCAACCGTCGCACCAGGTATTCCTATACCTTCGACATCAACAACTTTTCCCTTTATTACCTTTTGGGAATAACCTGTCAATGCTGCGAGTACTAGTATTAATATTGGTAGTGTTCTAATTAATCTCATATTCACGCGTCTCGTGGTCATTTTCTGGGTTAAATTTATTTGTGTCTAAATCGTGTCTTAATTAGCGTTTAGATGAATCGTAAAATTATGTGGACCAAGAATTGGAGGGTGGTACTATGATGTCCAATGATGGTAGTTTAATGAATTCGTGAAATTCTATTTACCAAAAAGACCAATTCTACCAGAAATGAGAATTTGATCTTGTTCCATACGAATTATTTAAGATCATCTAATAAATGGCGATATAGCATGTGCTTATTTTAAGATATTTTTAATCTTGTAACACCAGAATAAAGAGCAATTGGGATGAAAATCATGAGGGAAATAACTCCGGTCAAAGAGGGGCAACCCTTTGTTGTACTGGAACATGAAAATGCTAAGTTTGACTATCCTTTACACTTCCACCCTGAATACGAAATCAATTTCATTACGAATTTTCAAGGTGAAAGAACGGTTGGAGATTTTACCGAACATTGCAATCGGACGGATTTGGTTTTATTAGGACCACACCTTTATCACATTTGGCAGTCAGACCGGGATCCTTCACACGCCAAAGTAGTGACCATCCAGTTTAAAGAAGACTTCATAGGCAAGAAAGTGTTTGACTACACGATGTTCGAAAACATTAAACAATTGCTTCAAACATCCGGACGAGGGATCGCCTTCAGCTCACAAGCCATCCATGATGTCAAGGATAAGATCAATGCGCTTTGTAAGTCATCGGGTATCGAATCGTTTCTTTTATTTATCGATATCCTAAAGCGGCTCGCTCTGGACAAAGAAATGCGGGTGCTCTCCAACACATCAGGAACAACAAACGTAAATGAAAATAAGAGCAGGAGGATCAGCGTAGTAGTCGATCATATCGAAAAAAATTATGCCACTGACCTAAGAATCGGAAAACTCGCTGAGATCGTAAACATGTCGGAGTCCGCTTTTAGTCACTTTTTCAAAAAGCGAACGGGTATGAGTCTTACTAAATACATCCTGGAAAAACGGCTCAACGTCTCTTCAAAACTGCTACTCGAAACGGATCTGTCCATCAGCGAGATTTGCTTCAAGTCAGGCTTTAAAAACATCTCTAATTTCAATCGATTGTTCAGGCAGCGTTATGAGTGTTCTCCGAAAATGTTTCGAGAGGGTTACGATAAGCTTTTATAAGCTCAATCACATGCCAAGTCTAATCCTATCTTTGTCATTTTAAAAACATCATTGATTTACCCCTACCGAACGTCGGCCCGGCCTACGTGGCCCGACCTAAAGGGAGCTAAATTGATTTTTTTTTGCCTTTCCCCTTTAGGGGTGCCCGGCTAGGGATTTGGGTAAGAAAGGCAAACATGACAAATAGGACTAATCCAGCGGTGCAATAAAATAAAGGCGTTCGGAAACAGTAAAGGAGGTTTACTTAATGAAATTCATCACTTTATTTCTCGATGATAACGTTTTTTCTCCTGAGGATTCTTTTGCCGCCAGGATTTTATCCTCTATCTCGGTTACGTCTCTGGTAATACCAAAAAGCCCAATCACTTTTCCCTCCTGATCATATATCGGAAACTTTGAAGTCAGGATGTATCTTATGCTTCCGTCAGCTTGCTTTTCTGCATTTATATGATCGGCCACCTTTCCACCTTCTGTT
>JBCCXH010000055.1:0-16852 GCA_039192005.1 Bacteroidota bacterium | reverse complement strand
TTTCACCTTGTGTTAACTTTTGATAGGGAGGGCATTCGAGTATATTTCACAAGTACTCAACTACGTCAGTACTTGTTGCTATTTGGACGTGGTCGGAGAAAGTACCTGACCTTAATATCAGATGATAGCTCGAAAATGAGTTGCATTTTTACGTGCATAATTCCATCCAACTTTCCGCCTGAACAGGCGATAACGAAAGTTTGGCTTCATTAAGAGCAACTCTGAGTACTACGGATGACCCTGTTTACATCAACTCCTTAACGAAGTGATATGAATATGTTTTGATGAAAGCAAAACAGATGATAAGTCAACTGGTGCCGTTGACATAACCCGATTTATTCGTGAGCAAAGCTTAATGGCATTGACTTAAGAGATACGTCTCCGCAACCGACCCGGTCTCAATAATACGATGAAATACCAACCAGAGATCACCTCATCAGGTTACGGCGTCGGTTTGAAAGGTTAAGTAAAGGGTATTAATGAGTTTTTCACTCCTCAACGTCATTGGACTTCCCTTTGCATGGTCAAAACACTTCCTGGCGGGCTATTTAAAACCCTAAACTTCATCTCAAAGTGGTTAGTGATCATGGTGCTAAATTTCTGGGATGCCCAATGCTCCATGAGGAAATTCCAATGACAAATCAGGGTAAAGTCAACTGTACCGGTTATTGAATTTTGCTCCCGGTTAGTTCGATCACTTTCAATATCGTTGAGTGATTTCTGTTCCGGTAGGACTTCTATTTTACGAGTCGACAGTTACCTGAAATCAGGTTGATGAGAGGCGAAAAAGTGCACTTAAGCCGCTTTTTTAAAAGGCTCACCAGACTTTTTCATCTGACCTTTCTCGTCATTTAACCGTATGATCCTTAATCCATTCAAGATTCTTATGATAAGATAAGTTGGGTCTATTTCATGCCATCGAAACCCACCAAAGTTTGCTCGGTTGCCATGTTTATGATGATTATTGTGATAGCTCTCACCCATCATTAGAAAATCAACCGGGAGGAAGTTTCGAGACGTGTCTTTTACTTCAAAATTTCGATATCCATACTTATGAGCAAACCAATTGATAATGGCTCCATGAATGGGAGAAAGAATAAACTGAAGAGGTAAAAAGAGCCATAACCACCATACGTCTGCATAAAAATAATATACGGCAAAGTAAGCGGTACCCCAGAAGAGCCTGGAAACCCATGATCTGGCGAAAGAATCAAACCTTTTCCATTGTGGTGTACCATTGGTAAAACGTGTATCCACTTCCATTTTTCCATCACTGATCGCAGAATAAATGGTTTTTGTTTTCCACATCATCTTAAAAAGTGATTCGTCGTATTTAGGCGAATGAGGATCCTTTTCCGTATCCGCAAAGGCATGATGCAGTCGATGCATTACACCATACCCGTATGCGCTCAAGTAATTAGACCCTTGAAACACCCATGTGAGAACATAAAAAACCCGTTCCCAAAACTTAGACATAGTGAAAGCCTGGTGCGATGCGTATCTATGTAAAAAGAAGGTTTGAAAAAAGAGTGAGGTGTACCAATGAATAATGAAAAAGGGTATAATTACTTCCATGAATTGATTTTACTGCAAATATTGTAAACTAACATTGGAAATTAATGTTCTACGTCAGAATGAATTACTTTTCTTAAAAAGATTAAAAAAAAAGATTGAGTCATCCAAATAGCTTGGTAAACGTATTTTGAACATTTTCTTTGGTTTTTCTCTTTGGGAAATTTCTCCAACGAGTTCATGAAAGGCTCATGCACAATTCTAAAATGATCGCCGCGTCGACCCAGAGGGAGTACGATTTTGTTTGTCAGACCAATTGCAAGAGTGAGGTTAACGTTTATACCACTCAAAAGAGAAAGGGAGGCTTCCTATTGATCTAGTCACTAATCAATTTAACTATTCAGTTTTATCATGAACCTCCGGGAGTGCATTATTATTAGAATATCGGGCTTCAGCTTATGTGAATGAAATGAATGTCTTTTCATACGATGCTTACAAGAGCTAATGGTGAGATTTATAAAGGAGGGAAGTCATCTTTTTAAGATACTGGATCTGGCTCCGGTTAATTGAAGGCTCTTGGCCAATTCATCACTCACCCGCAGCGCACTTTCGATGGCACCTTCCATGTATCCGGGAAAGGAGGCAGAGGTTTCAGATCCTGCGAAAAATAACTTTGCATCAAAGTAAGGCAGGCGCAGTTTTTTATTCCCGTTATTTTGATGTGGTACGATATCCGAAGAATAGGGGTAAAAGGTGTGCGTTTCGCCTTTCCAATCCATCTCATGATAGGAAAGCGGATTCAGCGCAAGCTCTCCAAAGTAGTATTCCATTTGTTCAATGACTAAAGCCTTTCTTTTCGCTTTACTCAGGTTGGAGAATGAGGGGTGCATAAATCCTTTAAGGCCGATGTATTTCGAATGACTGCCGCTATGATCGTGCATTTCATAAACAGGGCTGATCTGACTGAAGATGCTACCGATTTGTTCATCTTTCCAAAATGCTCTTTCGTATTCCAGCCCCACTTTTATGGATTCTCCCATCCAGGTATGCGTTTGTGAAAAAAGTGAGCTTACATCCTTGGGTAATTCCGGTGTGGTGCTTATCTGATTAATGAAAAGGTTGGGAGGAAGCGTGCAAATAATAGTACTCACTTGTAACTCACGATTATTGGTGATAATCTTCACACGATCATCCAAAAACTGCAGAGAAACAACTTGCTCGCCCAGGGAGATCTGCTTTTGATTCAAACGGTCGTGTATTGCAGACATTAAAGAAGACGTTCCATCAGATAAACGGTAACTTAACTCCATAGCCGAAGGGTGATCAATCAACTGGACGACACGATGAGGGCTTTCAAATTCATAGAGTACCCGATTGCCTATATATTGTTGCTCATACGCTACGTTTAAGGTTTTTAAGAGAGAAATCAAATGGGTGTGCTTATCACCGAACCAGGTAGCGCCCATTTCCAGGGTTCCTCCCTTTGAATTCATGACAGTCAATATTCGTCCCCCAATTCGTTCCCTTGCTTCGATGATTTGGTAGTTGATGCCCATCTGATCAAGGAAATAAGCGGTGCATAAACCGGAAAGCCCCGCTCCGATTATCAATACACTGGTGGTTTCGTTTTTTATCATATGTACAAGTCTATAAAAAAAATGGTAGCTCCCTGATACATGCAGGGAGCGCTAAAATGTATTAAAGCGTAAAACAACAAATTGACCAGTTTTAGTTTCGTACGGATATAACTCCACCACCTATATCCCATATTGTGTCAATAAACCGGAAACTTTTATCACTTGGTAAGAAATGAATGGTATTAGCCACACACATCCTGAGGGCGTCTTACTTTTACAATAGGGTGAAACCGATTGAATGCTTGGAATGTTTCTACTATGTTTTCTTTTCCAATAACAGCAGTAGCTATCAACAATGTTATGACCTTAAGGCGAGCAAGTTGAAGTTTGTCGATAATACAGGTTACATAGTGGTCAACAACCAAGATGCTTATGACGCACTTTGTAAATGGCTTTAAATCAAAGAGATACAAATTGGCGTCATCTTAGTTTTATGGCCATGATTTACCAGGGCTTAGCCCTCGTAATGACTTAAATGACTTAATAAGCTCATCGATTTAAAATCCGGTTTTGTATCACCATTGATTTCCACTCTTCGAAAAACCGGAATTGGTCCTTTATCTCAACCAACGTATTGAATAATTTTGAAGATCATCAAGCAACAAGAATATGGATAATATTGAAATTTTATCAAAAGGGAAGGAGGAAGTGATCTATGATCAGGCACACATTACGATCTCTTATGATACGGAAAATGAAATTCTGATCAACGATTGGAAAGGTTTGTTGACCTGGGAAACCGTGCAAGATGGATGCTTGAATATGATTGATGTTTTCAAATCAAAGCGTGGATATAAGATTCTGAACAGCAATGTAAACTTAACCGGGTCCTGGGCAGTAGGAGTAGAGTGGACATCAGAAGTTTGGGCACCTCAGATATTGGAAGAAGGGCTTAAGCGTTTTGCCTGGGTGCATTCAAAAGCCAATTTTGCTGAATTATCTGCGTCAAGTTTGGTCAGTAAAATTAAGGATGATCAAAAAGATGAAATCTTTGCATCATTTCAGGATTATGATGAGGCATATCAGTGGTTATTGTCAAATTAAGTTGATAGCAACAAGTTTTTAGAACAGGTAGCTGCAACAAGTCAGTTCGCTTAGACGATTAGTGATTTATTAAAAATGCTTCTCGTTTTCTACTGCGTCAAGTTTTTATGGTTATGGGTTCTTTCAAAATATGGTAATATCATGGAGGTTATCCCTGAAAGCCACTTTTTTTAATGGGACTTTCTTCTGTTCAGGCATTACATGTTGCTGTCTTCACGTTTAGTTTTCCATTTTTTATACTCCGCTCGCATGCAGTGGCTGCACGGTCTGTATCCTGCTTCTACCGCTTCTTCTTCATGGATAAAGAATACTCGGTTCTGTTGATTCATTCGTTTCCCTGAACGGCAATTTAATCGGCCATAAATTTTTAGCTTTTTATTACCTCCCAGCGTGATCTTACCAGACTTGATGGATCGGAAAAGGGAAGATGCAGATAGGTAAGTGTGTTTAATCATATTAACCTGAGCTTAATTAAAAATCTTACCTCAGTTTGAATTGATTTTGAGTAGAAATTTTACCAAAGCATTGAAGGAATATCGAGATATTTCAAAGGGCTTTGGTGAAATTTATGCCGAAATCAATCAAATCTTTCCAAGACAAATCATCTTCACGTCATTTTTGCTTCAAAAATTTATCAAAAGGATCCATCATTCTTCAAAATTTTCAAAACAAAACTCCCATAAATATGACTTGCTGAGGTTGAGATTTTTAATTGAGCTCAGGTTATCAACTAGTAGCATCGTGAAAGATTACCCCGATGGTATACCTGCTTCCGGACTTTACCTCACTTACGCCATGCCGAAGGTTGGCCCGGTAATACCCACGTGTCCCTTTCACCGGTCGGTAAGAAGTTGCGATCAAAAGCGCATCTCCCTTTTGAGGTCGGATCACACTTGCTTTGGATTGCGCTCTGGGTACTTGCTCGGTAACGACAAACTCGCCCCCTTCATAGTCCGATCCGCAGTCGGACAGAAAAAGGACGAGTTGGAGCGGAAAGTACACCGGACCATAGAGGTCCTGATGTAAGGTATTGTATCCCCCTTTTTCGTATTTCAGGATCAAGGGCGTAGGCTTTTGCTGTCCCTGATTATGGCAGGTGGAAAGGAATGCTTCATGATCATTTGGGTAGTGCCTGTCCATCTTCAGAACTTGCATCCATTGATTGGCAATGGGTACCAAATAAGGATACATACTGGTACGCAATTGCTGAATGAATGGTGGCAATGGATAGTTGAAATACTTGTATTCCCCTAACCCAAAACGGTGATGCGCCATGACTACGGTCTTTCGGTAGGGACCTGTTTCAGGGTATTGTGAGATCGCGTGGTCACAGGTCTTCGCATCTAGCAATCCCGGAATCGTTGCAAAACCTTTTTCATTGAGCGTTTCTCGTATTTGATGCCAGGTTAATCGATCTATGTTCATTTGCTTTTACTTGGAAGAATGGGGTTGGAAAAAAATGTAATTGAAGTGAGGACCTGCCATACTTGCCCAATACTATTCATGCTTTCTAATTACCGGAACTAAAGTTGACTAATAGCTAGCTTGCGCGGCTTCCCAGCCGATGATGGCCGTTTTTCGATTGCTCCCCCAGTGGTACTCACCGATTTGCCCGGAAGACTGGATCACCCGATGGCAGGGGATCAGGTAAGCGATCGGGTTGTCACCTACAGCAGACCCAACCGCTCGCGATGCCTTGGGGTGGTTGATTTGTTGTGCCACGCGTCCGTAGGTTGAAAGCCCGCCAGATGGAATTTTGATCAGTGTTTCCCACACTTTCAATTGAAAATCTGTGCCTTTTAAATGCAGTTTGATTTCGTCTAGTTTGTTCCAATCGTGCGTGAAAATGAACAGCGCATTTTGCTGGATCCTATCCAAATGCTGATCAAACGTGGCATTTGGGTATTGGTTTTTCAATCCATTGAGGGCTTGCTCTTTGTTGGCTGAGAAAGCCAAATGGCATATTCCCTTTTGAGTAGATGCGACGATGATCTCTCCGAAAGGAGTGTCAGCAAAACTATAATTGATGAAGAGGTCCTTGCCACCGTTCTTGTACTCGGCAGGGGTCATCCCTTCGATTTTCATGAACAGGTCATGTAATCTGCTGGTTCCTGAAAGTCCTGTTTCGTAGGAGGCTTCAAACAAGGTAGCCTGCTCGTCTTTCAATAGCTTCTTAGCATAGGTGGTGCTGATGTATTGCAGAAACTTTTTTGGACTTACCCCTGCCCAGTCCGTAAACATTCGTTGAAAATGGTAGGGGCTCAGGTTTACATGTTCTGCTACCTCATCCAGGGTAGGTTGCTGCTGGAAGTTGTTTCGGATGTATCCGATGGCTTCTTCTATTCGCTGAAAATTGACGATGCTTTGTGTTTCCATTTTTTTCTCGGTCATAATCTTTCTGTAAAACTAGTAGGGCATATGAGGCAAAAACACCCGATTCTTGCGGAGTTGGAGGGCCGATCATCACATAAAGTTTCCAAACCATTAAAGTTACAGTTCGATTCACCCGTCTGAAACGGAATGAACAAGACACTTCTAAGTTGTGTTTCAGAGGAAAGGGGTGGCATTCAGATAGACCTGCTTTTTCAGCTACCTTAAAAAAAAGTAACTTTTTGTGGTGATACACTCAGGAAAATCAGGACATACCTATAAAACCCAATGATAATGCTGACACTGACACAAGAAAAACCAAGGGTTCAACCCACGCAGTCCAGGGAGCTGCGGATTACGCAATGGTATCAGGACGTATTTCCAATGGCCTGTGCATACCTGCGAAAAAGAGGTGGAGACCTGGAGGCTGCCAGAGAGCTATTCCAGGAGGCACTGATTATTTTTTATGAAAAACTTCTGGAAGACGATTTTCAACCGGAGATGAACGATCAGGCCTATTTGATGGGGATTGTTAAGAAGTGCTGGCTCAGACAACGAGCTAGAAGCAAACCAGTAGAAGGTCTGGAAGGGGTAGAGCCCATACAGGAAAATGAGCCAACGCTTATTCCGCAAAAATTGATGCGCTACCTGAAGCAATCCGGCCGACGATGCATGGATTTGTTGCAGTCTTTCTATTATGAACGCATAAGCATGAAAGAACTAAGCGAACGATTTGGGTATAAAAGTGAGCGGTCGGCCACCGTACAGAAATACAAGTGCCTGGAAAAGGTAAGAGATGAAATAAAACAAAAATCAGTAAGCTATGAGGACTTCTTTGAGTGAAATAGAAAGCATTGAAAACTGGCTGACAGGAAGGGGAGATCAGGGAGATCGGTTGCTTACCGAGGCGAAAATCCAGCTGGACACGGATCTTAGAGCGAATGCCCGATGGCAGGAAACTACCTATCGCGTAGTTCGGCAGTATGGCAGGGAAAAGTTAAAAGAAGAGATCAGTAAAGTAGATCACCGGCTGTTCACCTCTTCCCGTTACCGATCCTTTCAGGCTCGTATTTTATCCATTTTTAAAAAGTAAATGTATGATGATTCAGTCCAATGTCATTCCCATGGTCATCGACCAAAGCAGCAAAGGCGAGCGCGCGTACGATATTTTTAGTTTATTACTGAAAGAGCGCATTATTTTTTTAGGATCGGGTATCGACGATCAGGTGGCCAACGTGGTGGTAGCTCAGCTACTCTACCTCAACAGCCAGGACCCGAAACGGCAGATCGATTTGTACATTCAGTCGCCGGGCGGGGTGGTGTATGCCGGGATGGCCATTTACGATGCCATGCAAATGATTTCTGCACCCGTCTCTACCGTGGCCGTCGGTTTTTGCGGGAGCATGGGGACCATGCTGCTCACCTCCGGGGAGAAAGGAAAGCGGTATGCTTTACCACAGGCCACCATCCATCAGCACCCGACAGGAGGGGGAGCCAAAGGCTACACGGAGGATGTGCGCATCGCGACAAGAGAACAGGAGCGGATACAGGCGCAGCTTTTTCACATCATGGGAAAAAATACCGGTCATAAGCGAGAGGAGATCGAGGAGTTTTTCCGTCGGGACCGCTTTCTCAACGCGCTGGAGGCAAAGGAATACGGGTTGGTGGACAGCGTACTGGGAGATACGTCGGACCTGATCAAATTTGACGCAAAAGAACCGTTGGTAAGTGCGTATGCGGATGATGTTGGGTGAAAAAAACCTTTACGCATGGAGAAGTAAAATGCAAAAACTTACGTTTTGTTCAACATGACTAGTCGCTTGCGGTCGTTGCGCTGAACTTCTTTGATGAATTTCCTGAATGACTCGTACTTTGAAGGTTCGTACCTCCCTTTGTACAGGACAAATTTTCTAACAACGAAGTATTTTCCCTCATCAATATTCACCGAAACATGGTATTGCCCGTACTCATTTTCTATTGTTTGATCTTTTAGTTGATTTTCCGGGAAAAACCCTTCCGGGAAAGTAAGCTTGATGGTGTCGACCTGAGAGAATGCGTACCTCATGACAAGTGGCGACGTACGGGTCTTCTTATTTACGTTCATCCAATTTATATTGGTAAACTTGAATGGCTTGAAGAACAGACGGTCTCCGTTGAGTGAAGCTGCATCCTTTATTTCCATTGCTACTTGTAGTTGACCATTAGGTACCGTTCCTTCGGAAGGAGTCACCAATTTCAGGTCTTGTACGGATACGCTTCCCCAGCTGTGTTTGTCATAAAACCAGTCTTTTTGTTTTTCTTCCGGCTCTGAGGTTACCCGAAAAAATCCATTGTTTTCAATTTCCAACCCGGAATACGACCTGACCATATCCACCTGAGCGGACCCGTCTTTAGACACGGACAGGGAAGTGCTGGTAGCCTGAAGGTTATCCCCTTCATCATAAGTCTTTGTCTTGATGACTTTTGCTCCATCTTCCGTGATCATGAGCGCATTCCTGTCGCTGGTAGATGTGCCCATGTACCCAAATGGATTGGTTTGAGACGTACACTCTAACCATACGGTATCCGTGTCCATGGGAACGGTTAATATGGCATGATTAAAATGGGACATGGAGAAATCAGGGTCAAAATCTTTGTGATAGCTTCCTGCTCGTATCAAGGTATAGTATGACTTTATCCCCATCCGATCCAGTAATGACTGGGTGTAAAACGACAACGCCTTACAGTCTCCATATTTTTTGTCGTGGACAAAACCCGACTCAAACGGCTTCCATCCGCCGATCCCTAACTGAATGCTTTCGTATCGGGTGTTTTGTTGCAGGTAGTTGTAGGCATACTCAACTTTTTCCGACTCACTGAGACCTTCTGGTAGGTCGTTAAAAAATTGTGTTAATTGTTCATCTGCTAAATTGTCCTGATTTTTGTTGAGCTTTCCTATCCACCTTCCCAAGCCATCCCAGGTAGACATATTTCCTTCAATACCATCCATTTGAAACCGATTGGGGGCGGTATAAACCACAGGCGCATAGTCTTCGAGTGGTCCATCATACCGCTCGTAGGTGAACGCTTTCCGGTGATTGACCTGCCATTTTAATTGATATCCCTGTTCCGTTGCTTCTTCTATGGGATCTACTCCATAAGAAAGGTGGCGAAATACTGAGTGATTCGCGCCCTTTACGGTCAGTGTTGCCTCTATGATACTTTGACGTTCATATTGAGGTTTCCAGGAGGGATAAAACATCGATCCGGTGTAATCAATGATGTAAGACACTTCTATGATATACGGATAATTCTTATCATTAACTTCATAATGTTTGATTCGCGAACTAGCAGCCAGACTCGATCCCTTTGCGCTGTAATCTTCAAAATCTTTAAGTTTTACATCGGACCTTTCTTTTCCTGACAGGGAGAAAGTTTGAATGCGCGCGGCTCTTATCTCACGGTATGAATCATAATGAAGCGTAATAAAGGGCAACTCTGCGTTGCTATCCATAATGATGGCTCGATACTTCCGCTCCAGATAGGATTTGTCTATTTCCTCTACCGTAAACGTGGTATGGTCGTAACAAACGATTTCGCTTACGTTTTCTTTGAGCGAATCGGCAACGTCATTTAATACACCCTGCCCCGTACTCTTCAAATGGAAAAGAACGAACAGTATGAGAAATACGGTGATATTTTTCATATTTTCTTCAGTACGATCAACTCGCTATTTTTTTCTGCTACCTGTTGATAAAACGCTTTAAGGTACGCATATTCATTGGGCGTAAAAACGGTTTTCTTTAAGCGGAACGTACTCATGATTTTCATTTCGTTTTCCTGCTGAGCGGCGTAGTAGGTAAATACGCCCGCATCTTCGGGTAGCTTGATACGGCTGGATTCCGGTAACTCTGCTTTGTATCCTTCAGGCACTTCAATTGATACAATGACACGTCTTACCGTGAGGTAAGGAAAATCAATGTTTGTGTAGCGTTCTTCTCGTTTAAAAGGATTGGTCGTAATGGCTCCGTAGGGGATGGGATTAACGTATATGACGCCGTCATCGTCCACATCCTTGATTACGTCTATCGTCCATTTTACATCATCGGGGTTGTTCTCAACCGTAAAATCAACCTCGTTATCTGTGCCAAATAGCTCGAGTACGCCTTCTTCGTATTCTGATTCTCCTTTTGAATTAAACCTGTTTGCCTGCTGTATGGCTGCATATCCCTTAAAACCTACCTTCGTATTATCGGTTTCCGCTCCTTCATCAAATGAAATCGCGGCCTGTACCGTGACCGAATACTCGGCTCCTTGTTTCAGGTCCACCCATCTTCCCCCATTTTCAGAAGCGAGCCAGCCATTTCCGTTCAGGCATTTCATGGGCAGTTTTCCAAATGGCATGGAGCCGGTAGCATCAGCAAAATAGGTACCATCATTGGTTTTGACATGGACGATAACGTAGTTAAAATCTTCATAGTTGGGAAAAATAGGGTGAGGTATGCCGAAACCACGCGTACCCAACAGCACAGGGTTGGCATCAAAGCCTGCTCCCCTTAGCGCGGCAATCAAGGTTAGGTTAATCGCTGCGGCTGAACCTTCTCCTTTACTAAAGGCGCGCTTTCCGGCCTCTTCACTCGTAAATGCGTTTACCCCATTGAAATTGAAATGATCTCTGATCCAGGTGTAGATACTCGCTGCCTTTTCGGTTTCGGTACCGCTCAGTGTCGCTATTTTTTCCTTTGCAAACCCGCTTTTGTTCAACACCTTACCAAATGAAGACGATTCCATTATTGTTTTGTTGAATGCCTCATAATTGGTAGACACATTTTTTATGGGTTGGTTTGGCATGTTGATGGTGATCAGTTGCGATTCGATACGTGACGGGAGGTTAGGCTTATTGTTCATGAAAGGCTCTTCTATAAGGGGCCTGACATTAGTAGCAGTTCTGACGTACTTTTTGCTATTAGATGTGATTGAAGCCGTGCGTCGATCGGGTAGTGTATTTCCACTGCTTACCGTTTCATAAGTGTAAGTAAAGTTCTCAGTAGTAGAATGCTCTGAACTTTCAGTGGCGACATACGATCCTACCTGGTGGGTCTGGTACCTAAAAAACTCGGGGATTGTGTAGGTAAACTGAGACATTTTTACAGGGATTTCCTCCTGAAAATGCCACTCATACAGGTTAGATGTAAAGTCCGAAGTCAAGGTGTATTTGTATTCAATGACAGATCCCTCCTGAACATTGGGCATGGAAAATCCGATCTCGGTACGGTAGTCGCTGATACGCGTTTCAAATTTTTCAGATCCCTCCAGTTTCGTTTTTTCAATTTTACCACCCACCAGATTATAGGTCATGGCTTTTATCTGTGAGATCTCTTCCTTTGACGACCCGGATACAGGATCGTAGAAATTAAGACGTACCGTGGCATGCTCTTTCCCCTGGACGTTAAAGATCTTGATTCTTCGGGTGATTTCGATTCCGTACTGCCAGCCTTTATCACTGTGATACATGAACTTCAATACTCCTTTGTCACCCAATACCATGGCATCAGCATCCGGGTAAAAATCGCATTCTTTTAAGGTTAACTCGTCTTTGGATACTTTTCCAAACTTTAAGTCTGCGCGTTGAGAAAAAGAATAACAGGTGATACCTGTTACTAGCAATGTGGCGATTAAATACTTCATATGGTATGGTGTCTAGATATAAAATGCAAGTATATCTTGTTATCAAGTGCCAATCAATACCCACTTTTGGGTATTTTTTTGGTAAATAGGCCATAATTCTTCGTTTTTGCGTATTTAAATGGGAGAACAGGGCCTCGCTTGCATCAATCTAAAGGGTAGGCAAGGATGGTGCGTATATCGTTTATGGGCTTTTATGAAATCATCGGTCTAATGACTTATCCCTGTTGATCCTTTGAGAAGAGGATTAAAATTCCATTGGCCACAGGCAACAACTGTCAGGGTAGCAAGGCGTGATATCGTTATCATTTCCAGGTGGGTTTAAGTACTCCTGGCTCTTGGACAGTTAGGACTTATTTGAATGCCTAAAAAGCTCTTTTTGCGATGTAATTAGATTCAAATTAGGTCACTCAAAGTGACGGTACCTTCTATAATACCACATACCTCAATTTATTCCTTTTTGCGCAAAGGGTATCCGCAATATTTCCAGAAAAATTCTATTATTTCATGGAAAAATCAAACAACTAGATGATGGCTTATTCAAACCTACTACTTAAAGCGTATGATACGCATCGACTAACGGTGCTTAGTTACGCGATTGCGCTTCTTTGTTTTACTTCTTTTCAGGTAAAAGCAAATGACAACCAGACGTTACGTCAGCAATTCATTGAATACTATTCAAAATTGGATGTAGATGCCAACGAAATAAGACGTTTACTAAACGCTCAAACCAATGCAGGTACCTGGCCGGATGTAGACTACACCAGCACGCGACCGAGTAATTGGCCGACGAGGATACATCTGGACCGATGTGTAGACCTTGCAACGGCTTATGTAAAACCGGGTGCTGGTTATTACCGCTCAGAAGAGGTGAAAATGGCAATTTTTGATGCGTTAAATCACTGGTTGGAGAAAGATTATCAAAACCCTAACTGGTTCAATCGCCGCATCAGCATCCCCCGGAACATATCCATAACACTCATACTTCTTGACGGTGAGGTCAGCAGCGGTTTTTTAGCATCGTGTCGCACCATTTTAAACCGGTCTTTTATCGGGACAGATAAGACGGGGCAAAACCTGGCGTGGTTATCAGAAGTTGCTTTTATGAAAGGGCTTCTTTATAACAACGTCTCACAAATGCAACGAGGTAGTGAGGAAATGTGGAACCTTCTGCAGGTTACGACGGAGGAGGGCTTACAGCCGGATTGGAGTTTCCACCAACATGGACCGCAACAGCAGTTTGGGAACTACGGGCTGTCTTTTGTTGAAGGCATGGCGAAGTTTGCGAGTTTTACGCGAGGAACGAGCTACGGTGCTGTTGGCAATAAACTTATGACACTCAGAAATTATGTGCTGAAAGGGTTGTCCTGGGTACTTTGGAAAGGGGTATTCGACATCAATTCCTGTGGAAGGCAATTGTATGAAAACAATCCCCGACAGAAGGGAGAACGCCTAACCGTAGTCCTCAAAGCCATGATCGATATTGATCCGCAAAAGGCGGCCGATTACCGCAAGCGAATTCAGGCAAACGCCAGTGCTCCGATAGGATTCAGACATTACTGGAGGTCAGACCTTACGGTTTGTCGCAGACCCGGTTGGTTTGCGTCGGTAAAGAAATCCTCCACGCGCATCATTACCGGAGAAAACGTAAATAACGAGAGCATTAAAAGTCTTCACCTCTCTGATGGGACGCTTTGGCTGTATAAAGACGGAGACGAATATGAAAACATCCAGCCGCTATTGGATTGGAAACGTCTGCCCGGCACCACGTGTGATCAGGGGTTGACCAACCTCAATCCCGGAAATGATAAGTTCGGACAGTCCGATTTTGTGGGTGGGGTAGGAATCGCTACTGGAGTTTCAGTACTTGAATACAAACGAAACCAGCTAAGCGCCCGAAAGTCGTGGTTCTTTACGAAAAATACGATTGTTTGCCTTGGCGCGGGAATCAACGGAACGAGTAGGTCCAATGTGTTTACCTCCGTGGAGCAATCACTTTACGATGGTGGTGCCATAAGAACTTCTGCCGGGACATTGACAGGAAGTCAGATGCAATTGGGACGAAACGCATGGATACACCATAATGGAACCGGCTACCGTATGATCAGCCCTGCGACCGTTAAAAAAGCACACGTCAAAGGCAACTGGCAGGAGGGCTATCCGACGTATCCTGACAACCCTGCAGCGGGCGATGTGTTTAGTATTTGGATTGACCACGGGGTATCCCCTAAAAATCAGACCTACGCCTATAAGATTTACCCGAAGATATCGGCAGGTGCATTGCCAGGAACCATCGCCAATGATGATTTGGTGATTCTTTCCAATACCGCGAGCCTACAGGCAGTTGAAGATGCGAACACATTGTACGCCGTTTTCTATCAGGCAGGAACGTTACGTTCTTCGGTTTACGGAAACGTTCAGGTGAATAAGCCATGTGTTTTACGACTGGGTGAGGGCCAGTTATCGGTAGCAGACCCGACACATAAGCTCGGAGCAGTTGAAGTGCGAGTGGGTGGAAATGTGCATTCAGTGACATTGCCTACGAATAAGCGTCATGCAGGGCGACAGGTAATCGTCCCACTTAAGAACGCGTCTCTTCCTTCAACGACAACTCTGGAAAATTCGAGTAAAATCAGCCTTTACCCGATGCCCGTCGTCCATGGAGTACTGCATGTTGATGGCGTTGATAACAAGACGTCGTTTAAGGTGACAGACTTTTCAGGTCGAACAACGAAAACAGGGAACGTTTTAGGTCATCAAATTGACCTGTCGGGGCTTAATTCAGGTACGTACATCTTGCTACTTGATCAAGAAGGTGGGAAGTCCACTTCCAAACATTTTGTCATTCCATAAAAGATGGAGAAAGTGGAGGGGTGCCTGACCGGGGTATCCCTCTTTAAAAAACCTTCGGGCTTACGTGTAGAAGCTCGGGTTACTACATTTCAGGTGGTGATCGTACGTTTCCGTTGCAAGGCGATGACGGTCGAGTTGGATTTTATCTCTGTCTGCTGAATATTGCAGATATCTTTTATCCTATTGGAATTATAAAATGGACCTATACGCACGTTTAAGACAACTCCCGGTATGATGAACTATTTGGGTCTCGTTGACAAGAAGCTGATCACGCATTTCCTGATTGGCACCTTTTTCCTGACCGGATATTCCCAGACGCCTAAGATAGACAGTTTAAAGCGCGCTGCTAACGTAGACGGGATAACCAGGGAAGCCAAAATCAAAACGATGCTTGACCTGGCCTTTCGGTTGTCGATGGAAGATCTGGCCGTACAATCGGTCGAGGTGCTAAACCAAACGGAAGCGTTGTTACAACCTGAAGACTCCTTACCATTTTATCCTGCCATTTATCAAGAGTACACCCGGAGCTATTACCTACTTGGACAGTTCTCAGAGGCTTTGGACTACGCTCGTGTATTAGAGGCTTTTGCCGATGTAGAAAGGGAAAAGATCCTACAAGGCGTCAAGGTGGATACACAGCAACCCATAAAACGGTTCAATACTTCCGATGCGTATACGATTATTGGCGAGATATACCGAAAGATGGGGTATTACGACAAAGCGCTGGAGTACGCACTAACGTCAATGGAGCTGTCCGAGTTATTAGAAAAACCCTACCACGTTGCCAATGCCTACAACAACATTGGGATTATTTATGCCAAAATGGATGACCTGGAAGAGTCCAATGTGTATTATCGCAAGGCATTACAGATGAATCAGGAGTTGGGACGAGATACCTATGCTGGTTCCAATTACCACAACCTGGGAATTAATTATAAAAACACAGGTCAATGGGACAGTGCCTTTTTCTGTTATAAAGAAGCGGCAAAATACATAACGTCGCCTTATGGGGTTGCCACCATCAATACGAGTGTAGCCATGGTGTTTTATGAAATTGGAAATTACGATTCAGCCCGATACCACCTTCAGCAAGCGCTGGCCATTCAACGTCAACATAACTATCAGGAGCAGATGAGTTATTCTTTGGTCAGGCTGGCCCAGCTATTTAATCAGACCGGAGATTTCAAAAAAGCGCTTGAATTGGGTAAACAATCTTACGACATTAATCAGGACCAAAACTCCTATGATTTGCTCCATCAATCGGCCTACGAGCTTTCCATCGCCTATGAAAACCTGAACGATCCCATCAACAGTTTACGGTATTTTAAGATCCATAAACAATTTCATGATTCGGTTTACAGTAAAAGCAGGATTCAGGAGCTTACCACCCAACAAGTGAGGTTTAGTACCCGGGAAAAAGAAAATGAAAACGCGCTCCTTCGAAAACAAACCGCACTGGACAAAGCCAAAATCAGGCAACAGTTGGTCATTGGTGTTTTTTTGGTGCTGGTATTGATGCTTTCCATTTGCCTGTACGTTCTTGCTAAAAGAAGGACCAAAGTCATTCAGGAGTTAGGTCGGCAGAAGTTGGAAAACGAGAAAAATGTTCGAAGACTATCAGCGTGCGATGACGCGGAAACTGGTGCGCGAGCTTGGCGCTCAGGTGATAGGACAAAGCACTATTGGTCGCGGTGACGTGGAGGCTCCTGGATGATCGGGTTTCTGGTGACCGGTCTCCAGGCATTTGTAGGCCGCGAGATTACGGTTGGTTT
>JBCCXH010000054.1:0-16875 GCA_039192005.1 Bacteroidota bacterium | reverse complement strand
GTTGTACGTATCTCTTAAGATTATGGCATCTGATCGATTAAATTTTCTTTTTATACTTAAAAGTTTAATTTTTAAGCTACTATGTTCCTGTATTATCGTACACTAAAGAGGTAAATTCAAATCACTTGTCTATCATCCTACAAAAAGAAAAAATAGAACTTCGATTGTTCGAAATTTGTCAACTTTTGACTATTGGTGTCCTATTGTTCTGGTCTATTTTTTCTTTCGTTGCTTCTTATACGTTGGTAATCAAGTTAATTTATCTCGGATCGTTGGCTGCATATGGTGCCATCTATTTGGGTTTTAAACGAAACCTGAGATTTAAATCGTTGGTAATCGCATACTACAGTTTGGCTTTTATTCTTTTGATTCTCGCGTGGTTACCGGCTGGTGGGATCACAGGACCTATACTTCATATGTTTGTGTTGATTTACGCCTCAGGGTTACTTGTTCTACCTCCCAAATCATATTTGACTTTTATCATTTCCACACTGGTGGTGGTGGTGGCTTTTTCAGTATTTGAAATTAATTTTCCTCTGGCAGCAGTACCCTACACGAACGAGGCAAATAGAATTCGCGATATTTCCACTGGTAGCATCCTCATGATAACCATGTTAGGATACATACTATACCTGTTCAAGAAATCTTACATCGAAGACCGATACATGCTAAATAAGGCCATTGCGGAATCAGAAGCAGCCAAAGAGATCGCAGAGTCTGCCGACAGGTCTAAAACGAAATTCCTGGCAACCATTAGTCACGAAATGAGAACTCCGCTCAATGGAATTATTGGCTTATCCGAATTACTGGAAAGGACAAACCTCAATAAAGAACAGAGCGAAATTCTGAGCGGATTGATTTATAGCAGTGACTTACTCCATAGTTTGATTAGCGATGTATTGGATTTGACGTTGATCGAAGATGACAAACTGGTATTGCAAGAAAACGAAATAGCCATTTCGGAAGAAGTTGAGAGCATCATAGAGATTTTTAAAAGACGTCTGGAGAGCAAGAGCGGCAACATTAGTCTTTCATACAATCATGACCCCACCATTCCTACCGATCTCTACCATGACATTACCCGATTCCGTCAGATATTGATTAACCTGATAAACAATGCAGTCAAATTCACCGAGGACGGGTATGTAGTCGTTAAATCGCAGTTAAAAGAGCTGAGTACTAAAGAAGCACTTTTAGAGTTTTCAGTTACCGATACAGGTACCGGTATTCCAGAAGACAAAAAAGAGCATATTTTCAATAAATTTTATAAGGCTAGTGAAGACACTACGATAGAAGGAACCGGACTCGGGTTATCCATATGTCGGAACCTGGTACATGCGATGAATGGAAAAATAGATTTTGAATCTGAAGAAGGAGTAGGCACCACTTTTTACTTTGAAATACCATTTCGAAGAAATGCAATTTCGCGTATGAGCGACTCAGACGATCAAAACGAAGAAGGCTCTTACCATGATCTAAACGTTTTGGTTGCCGAAGATGTTAAAATCAATCAAATGGTCATTTCCAAAATGCTGACCAATCTTGGAGTTTCATCTTTTGTTATTGCACAAAATGGGTTAGAGGCAGTCCATATGGCAGAAAAAGAAGATTATGATTTCATTTTAATGGACGTACAAATGCCGGAAAAAAACGGCATTGAAGCCGCTCGCGAAATACTTGCCGCCAGGAAAAATGAAGAACACCAGCCATTGATTGTGGCCGTTACTGCCAATGTGATGAGTGGAGAGAAGCAGGAGTGCGAGCGTGCAGGAATGTCAGACTTTATTAGTAAACCAATCACATCAGAAATGTTAAAAGAAGTCTTTGATAAACACCTCAAGGTTTAAGCAAATCATATATTTGCAGCCAATCTAAGAACCTCATGTTTGATAAATTAAAGAACGTAACGAATGTTATTTTTGATTTGGGAGAAGTTTTACTTGAGCTGGATTATCAAAGAATCATTGAAAAACTTTCCGAAGTAGCTAAAAAGAATAAATCGTTCATCGAGGAAATTGTGGTGACTGACCCGTTGCTTCAGGATTTTGAGATAGGAAAAATTTCCCCTCAACAGTTTCGGCAAGGGGTCAATGAATTACTCGGTACGCATCTGGATGATGACGCGTTTGACAAAATTTGGAATTCGATGCTTAAACGGCTTCCAAAAGAGCGGATGGATCTTCTCAGAGAGGTAGGAGGCCGTTTTCAAACGTTTATCTTGAGTAATACCAACGCCATTCATGAGGTAGCATTCAACCAGATGATAAAAGAGGTGACCGGTCGAAATAGTTTGCATGATTTTGTGCAAAAGTGTTACTTCTCTCACACTATAGGACTCCGAAAACCAAATCAGTCCTGTTACCAATTTGTTATTCAAGACATTGGGCAGGATGCAAGCCAAATGCTCTTTTTGGACGATCGGCTAGATAATATCGAAGGAGCAAAGAAAGCAGGACTCCAGGCTATCCAGATCACTGATGCGGACCGTCAGTTGAACGAACTATTCGGAAAATGAATAAAGAGACGAAAACCAGACTGATACAAGTTGTATTACTTTTAGTTACCTTGACTACTACCACGCTTGCTGGCACGGAGTGGTCACTGAACAAATACATTTTCGCAAATATGAGCTGGTCAGATTTTTTTGCTGGCTTCTCCTTTTCCGTTCCATTTCTCACCATTCTTACTTTCCACGAATTTGGACACTATTTTACAGCCCGCTACCATAAGATAAAGGTTTCCCTTCCGTATTACATCCCTTTGTGGTTTGGGTTTATTCCTGGTTTTCCTTCAATAGGTACCATGGGAGCATTCATACGGATCAGAGAGCATATCGATAGTCGCATGAAATATTTTGACGTAGGTATATCAGGTCCGGTTGCCGGCTTCATCGTTGCGCTGTTGGTCTTATTCTATGGCTTTACACATTTACCTGATAAAGAGTACATTTATGAAATTCATCCGGAGTATCTGGAATATAACTCCATCGAAGAGGCCATTTCGTCTACGGAAGGGATGTCCGTCCACCTGGGAGGAAACCTTTTGTTTTCCTTCTTTAAGCATTACGTAGCTGATCCTGAGCTTCTTCCTCATGAAAATGAAATCATGCATTATCCATGGTTGCTGGCGGGTTACCTGGCACTTTTCTTCACCGCGTTGAATTTGTTGCCTATCGGTCAGTTAGATGGAGGACATGTGCTGTTTGGTTTAGTCGGTCCACGTAAGCATGCGATTATTTCCAGGGTTTTATTCACTTGTTTTGTGTTTTACGCAAGCCTGGGGTGGGTCACCATTCATGATTTAAATGACTTTACACCAGATGGAATCACTGATTTTTTAATTAAGGTAGCCGCCTACCTATTAATTATTTACCTTTCCTCTTACAGCGTTCTTAAAGAAAAACGAGACCGGCTGTTGTATGCGACCTCTTTATTAACTGCTCAGTTTTTAGTAAATATGCTGACGGGCTGGGTAGGATACGAGGGGTGGTTGTTGTTTTCGTTTATACTTGGCCGTTTTCTTGGTGTGGACCATCCACTTGTCTCAGAAAATAAAGAGCTGACTACCGGACGAAAAATCTTAGGATGGATTGCGCTCATCATTTTTATCCTATGCTTCAGTCCACAACCACTAAAAATGGAGCTGACACCAGGTTTGGCGACTCCTTAAAGTGACGAATCAAGAATTATTTTCTTGATTTCAAAATCATTTCCATGGTAGACTCTCAATAAATAGATACCGGGGTCATGATTCAATTGATGACTGGGAGCGTTTCTTTCACTTAGCAGAATTCGTCCACTCAAATCCAGTAACTCGATCTTATCGTACTTCCCTTCAATTTGGATGGTACCCTTACTTGGGTTTGGATATACGTTAAATTCAGGAGTAGTAGGTTTAGGTACATCTTCTTGTGCCAGGATCACTACCGTGCTATCACTAAACACAGGTCGTATCATCAGTGCACCTCTCAAGCTGATGTTTTGAATCCACCCATCGTTCCGGTTCTCAAAAATATACTGAGATGCTTCCGGATTGCTGCGATCAAAACCTACGGGCAGAAAATCATTAATGAACTGTTGATAGCCGATAAAAAAGGTGTCGCTTACGATGACCGGACGGTCCAATCGGTACCGGGTAAAAGCATCCCTTGTTATGTTATTTATAACAGATACCTGTTGCGTTCTCAACAAGCCGGTTGAATCAAGTTTCGTATAGACGTTGAGGTTGATGGATGTGCCATTTTGATTAGGTGAGATATTAGGGAAGTTGATGTCGATGTGGGTGAGGGTATCCGCTTGTTCCACCCAAAACTTTACTGCTATCTGCCCATTGCTCACGTTGGTCCCGGCAGCAAACTCCGCAGAGCCGTCATCGTAAGCGTAAAAGTCCTGGAGTAAATAATCCTGACGAATCGTGTCATTTATGATTAAGTCAACGACTGTTCTAGGGATCTCCTGAACATTGCTACTGTTATTATCAATAAATACAACTTCAGATGTCAAGACAACCGAGTCGAAATCAAAAATTCGAGAAAAATTTTCTTCGGAAAGAAGTCTGTTCGCTTGTGTATCCCTATTAGATATCATCAGCGTTTCTACCGTATCTGGCCTTGTTTCATTGCCATCATTTGGATCATTATCAACTCCTAGAATAGAATAATTTCTGATATCTGATAAGATTTGAAACCCGTCATTTCTCAATGTTAAGGAATATTCTAGTCTAACATTAAAAAAACTAGTTGGACTAAAGAGTTGATTTAAGGAACGAATTCCTATTTGCTGGTTTCTTACAAACCGGTCATCGGCAATGAACTGGTCAATTGGTACGGACTGAAAAGGAAAAAAAGGTGAGGTTAGCTGACCGGTAAGGGCGCCGTCTCGGTATCCGGTTTGCTTTTGATTTTGGCTTCTCTCGGAGTTTAAATACACCCAGTCGATGTGCCATGCATCAAAAGGGCCATCGGGGTCGCCAAAGGAGGAGAAAATGAAACGAACGCTATCGCTAAGAAAATCGCTGGGGATCGGTAACACTTCCTGAACAAATTCGGTTTCGTTGGTTCCATCCGGGTTGAGGTCCTCTCCCCCGAATTGATCCCATAGTACGGTGTCTTTTCCTGATCGTAAATCTTCGATGACCAGCTGTAGAAAATCGTCGCTATCTGGCAACTCTACGTTGCCACCTGCCTGCCAGTAAAAGGAGATATGGACATTGGAAGCCCCTTCAAGGTTTATCGGATAGGAACCAAGCCGGTCGGTTTCTTCAGCAGATGCATTGAGGTTGGTGTTGTAAAATGCTCCATTTTCATTCAGCCCGTCAAAAGTGGCTACGTTAAAAGTAGGCGGGTTAATGGCAAGTGTCGCGTTGACAAAAACCCCCCGACTTTGTGAGGGATCCCACTGTAAGATGCTGTCGGTACCCCATACCCGGATGCTGTCTACGGTGTTGGTAGAGATGGAAAAGTCGTCCCAAAAGGGAATAAACGGTACTTGTACGGGAGAGGCATTATTTGTGGTAGTGGTGGTGGTTGACCTTGCTCTTTTAGTGGCAGTAGGCTCATTCGAAAGTGGTTTTACCACCAGCTGGGCCATAAGCATAGACGCAAAAAACCAACAAACAATGAAACTCAGAATTCTCATTAGTTATCCAGTATAGTCGAATTTAGATTGATAGAATCTGGTTTGTAGATCCAGAGGTCAATGATGTCACCGATCTTAAGAACCACTCCCGGTTCCGGGTACTGCTCTTGAACACTACCAGGAGAGACGGCGATCATTTCCGAATAGTCCGTTCCATCTTCATCCGTTAATGTAACCCGTGCTTGCGGAGTGAGTGAGTTTTTTACATTTCCTACTTTTAGACCTGAACCAATGATCACTACCTCGGCTTCTTCCTGATCCAGCCCAATTAAATTGGGAGATTGAAAAATCACGTTTCCGTATCCATCGTCGACAACAAGGTCTACCTGGGACCCTTTTTCTATTTTCTCTCCTTCAAGTACGGGCCGGTTATTGATCCTGGCCTCCCTGACTACTCCAAAGTAGTTTCCAGGCTCGTATCGTACTTCACCAATTTTCAGATCGTAGGATTTAATTACTTTATGTGCGCTTTTTAAATGCAAATCAATGACTTTGGGCATCCTGACCAAGGGTGGACGCTCCGCATTAAGAGTAACGTATATTTTCCTGTTTTCTTTTACTTTGGTATTCGGTCTGGGTACTTGTCGCAAAACTGCCAATGCTGGAAAATTGGGGGAATAACTACTGTCTTCCGTTACTTCAAACCTTAAGCTTCTTTTTTTGAGAAATTCCTGAAGTTGTTCGGGGTCCATACCTATTACATCGGGTACAGTTATGGTTTCTCCATGATTGGTAGTGACCGGCAAATAGAAGTAAAAGACAGAAATGATCAGTAAGAGTACGATTCCAAGGATCAGTCCCAGATGTATAAGTAAGTCTTTAAATGAGGATGGCTTCTTGAAGGATATCATATTTCAATCGCTTAACCTGACAATAAATTGTATCATTGGCGAATGTACAGTCTTTCTGTCTGGTTGATGGTATTTCCACTAACTTTCAAAAAGTAAAAACCGCCTTCGCTCGGTACCTGAAAGTCTTCTAGGACCCGAATATCATAAACCTGGTCCAGTGCATTGGGGATTTTTTTCGAAAAGACCAACCTGCCCGAGACATCATAAATCAATACATCTACATTATCCCTTTCAGGAAGTGAAAAGCAGACGTTGACAACGGAGTTGATTGGATTAGGAAAAAACGTGAATTGACCTGGATTCCCCGGAGTCTCAGGCTTATATCCAATATTAATGTCATCAAGGTACAAGTTGTTTCCGTTGCCATTGGTGAAAACGAAAGCCAGACGAACCCCACTTAGGCCAAGGTATCGTTTAAAATCTACCCTAAATTCTTTCCAGTCGTTTTCACTTTCAGGCTGCCATTCTTCCTCACTATCAGTGATGGCGAGTGAGTCGGAAACGGCATCAAACAAAGGTGTGGGTCGAAAGCTTTCTCCACAGTCGGTAGATACCAACAAACGCAACCGGTCATTATTTCCTGCTCTTTTTGCATGAGAAACCTTAAAAGAGATGCCCGCAGTATCCATCTCGTTGGGCAACAATTCGGGACTGATGAACCAGTCCTCAATCCCATTTTGTGGTTGATTAAACCCATTTGCTTTCAAGACGATGTTTCGGCTGGATGTTACGGTATCCTGACTCCAGAGTTGTATTGCTGTCTGAGGTCTGATGACCCAGTTGTTTGAGTATTCAAAATCGACAACGAGAGGATACCTGTCCTTTGCGTTGTCCCTGTTCACGACATACGTCAGGGAGTTTCTCGAAGGCCCTTCATCGGGTTTGCCATTAATTTCTGTTAAGGTAATCGTAAGTTCGTTCGTGCCTTCCTGGATCGGAACATCGATAGAAAAGGATTCAATTTTATCTGTCAAAATCTCACCCTGCAGGGTTTGGGTCGCGATGGAATCATTAATCTCATAAACTACCTGAATAGAGTCGATGGCTTCAAATCCAACGTTTCTAACGTCGAAACTCAGGCTGGTCGTTTCATTGCAGGTAACAAGGGGAGCTTCGATGCCGATAAGGCTTGCATCGTTTTCGTTTCTGACAACCTGCACCACGGAAATATCATCCAGATAAATATTATTCCCACCACCGTTCAATCCGATAAAAGCAAACTGGATTCCATCCAGGTTTGAGTTGTTTTCCGCTTCCACTAGGCTTATCGTATCTTTTTTCCAGTCCAATTCTCCCGATGGAGTGAATAAAGTAGCCGATTCCGTTGCGGTCTCTAAACTATCACCGTAATCCAGGTACAAAGGAGTATCTGAAAAAGTAGCTCCGCAGTCCCGGCTTATCTTTATGGCCAGGCCATCTCTGAAGCCAACGGGAGCCCTTGCATACGCATACCTGAACACTAGTCCTGCAGAAACAATGCCCGTTAAGTCAAAAATGGGTGTTTTAAACAGGGTCGCATCATCAAAGGCAGAAGTATTGTTGTAAGCTTTAAAAGCCAAGGCCTGATTGTTGGGATTCTCAGTAGGCGCAGTCATTACTTCCCAGGGTTTGGTCGGACCAAAATCGCCCATTAAGGTATTCGTAGATTCAAAATCCTCTACGTAAGGAGTTAAGATCGACGAAGTATTGGTCAGGGTGACAGATTTGGAGTTATTGCTTTCATTTCCGTCCGTCCCCGCATTCACGTTAGAAATTTCAAAAGTGATGGTCGAAGGAGTTGAAGCAATAAACTGGGGTGGAAAAGTGATGGTCTCCACATCAAAAGAGTCTAATGATGTCGTTTGGTTGATGGTTTCTATACTTGTTCCGTTGATCAGGAGTGTCACGTCATAGGAGGTGATGGGATCGGTCCAGTAGTTGATTACTTCCACTTCAGGGATGATTTCACTGGAGCAGTTGGCTTGAAAAGGGAGATTCGTTTTGAATATCGCCAGGTCATTTTCAAAACGAGCAGGCGCCTCTAAAGCGGGAGAGGTAACTAGAGGTATTCGTAGCGGAGCATTTTCAAGTACGGTACGCATTCGGTCTTTCTGACCTGTAGTAAACAGGTTCATACAAACGTCATTGGTGTAATCCATGTAGTTCTGGAACATCTCATCTGTATCACAGACTAAATTGTCATCTAGGTTGGGGAAATCACAAGGGAGCCCCAGTCCGTCATTATCCCGATCTGCTACAGGGGTGTCGTCGACAAAATCATCGACAAAACAGTTGCCATCTCCCCAAATGTGACGCAGGCCAAGGTAGTGGCCTACTTCGTGTGTGGTGGTACGCCCGAAGCTATTAAAAGAAGTAGGGTTTTCATTGACGCCAAAAAATCTGCGATCGACATAGGCGGCATCAAAGATTAAATCCTCTTCTTCATTATCTATACCAGCAAGAGGTAGGGTAGGAAAAGATGCGAAGCCTAAAAACCCTGCTAAGTTCGTAACGTAGATGTTTAGGTAATGGGAGGGAGGCCAGTAACTGATGATTCGCAGCGCTGACTTATGATCAAAATTAAGCGGGTTGTAGTTGGATCGATCTCCTTTTTTACGAACGATCCCATTTGTGGGATTACCAGCCGGGTCACGTTTTGCCAGGGTAAATTGTATTTCTGTGTCTGCTGCAATAGGCAAAAAGGCAGAAGGAGTATTCGATGCGTCGTCGTTAAACCTTCTGAAATCATCCGTCAAGATTTTAATTTGTTCAACGATTTGCTCATCCGAAAGGCTGATTAAGGCCCCTTCAGCAGGTTCAATGACATGCACAACCACCGGAATCTCATAAATGGTAGCGGTTGTTTTTCCTCTTTCAGACTTACTTCTTTTTTGCTGAGCCATTTTCTCAGAAAGCCAGTTTTCAAAAGGTTCTACCTGCCCGGGTTTGGTTCCACATCTTTCCTGACTGTATGAAAAAAAGACGTGATAAATGGCGAAAAAAAGAAATAAAGCTGGTCGCATGCAATGATTAAGTAATGAATGGGAGTTTGGCGTTGGGATCGTCAGGAGAGGTGACATTGACGGCATGCACGCCTTTTATTTCCGGAACCTCTCGTTTGATGGCCTCTTCTACACCTGCCTTTAAGGTCATGGTGGACATTGGACACGATCCACAATTTCCAAGAAGCTCTAAAATAACGTTATGGTCTTTATCTACTTCTAGAACTTTTACATCCCCGCCATCTGCCTCCAGATAGGGTCGGATGTTGTCAAGTGCTTTTTCTATTCTTTTACGCAAATCATTCATAGCTAAACGGTTATTTCTACCTTTTTTGTTTCAGATGTGGTCGCATTACGTATGGCGACCTGTTGTGCTACTTTTTCTGCTAGGTTCATAAATGCATCGGAAACGACCCCCTCTTTCATTACAGCCGGATAGCCATTATCCCCACTTTCGCGAATGGATTGGACAACAGGAATCTGACCTAATAAGTCAACGTCGTTTTTCCGTGCGAGGTTTGATCCTCCATTTTCCCCAAAAATAAAGTATTTATGGTCAGGAAGTTCTTCTGGAGTAAACCACGACATGTTTTCGACCAATCCTAAGATAGGAACGTCAATTTGTTTTTGCCTAAACATGGAAATGCCTTTTTGAGCATCTGCCAGGGCAACCTTCTGTGGGGTAGTGACAACTAAAGCGCCTGTAACAGGTACGGTTTGTACCAGGGTCAGGTGAATGTCACTGGTGCCGGGAGGTAAATCGATGAGTAGGTAATCAAGGTCCCCCCACTTTGCATCTCCTATAAATTGTTTTAGTGCAGAGCTGGCCATCGGTCCTCTCCAGACTACGGCCTCCTCATTATTGGTGAGAAACCCAATAGAGAGAAGCTTTACTCCGTATTGTAGCAGCGGGACAATTTTGTTTTTCCCGTCTTCCTGAATAACTGTAGGCTGCTCGTACTCGCAGTTAAACATCGTTGGGATAGACGGCCCGTAGATGTCAGCATCTATCAACCCTACATCTGCCCCTGTTTTGGCCAGTGCGACAGCCAGGTTGGCCGAGATCGTAGATTTTCCAACTCCACCTTTACCGGAAGAGATCGCAATGATGTTTTTAACACCTGGAAGAATGGGGACGTCGTCACGTTGACTTGTCACCTGGGACGTCATATTGATGATGGTTTTTACTTCCCCAAAGTGCTTTGCTATCGCTTTCTCACAATCTTTTTTGATGAGTTCTTTAAGCGGACATGCAGGAGTAGTCAATACGACATCAAAAGCCAGTTTTCCATTTCCAATCAGGACATTTTGGATCATTCCTAATGTTACCAGATCTTTTTTCAGATCCGGGTCCTGAACCTCACTGAGAGCAACCAGAACGTTTTCTTTGGTCAATTCCATTTCTATTATGCAAGTTTAGTTATTCCAGACTTTTGCATTTCAATTAATTTTACAAACGAAACCCCAAAAATGTTCAGTTGATTTCACCTGCATCCATCGAAGAAATAAAGAATCGCGTCGTTATTGTCGATGTGGTTGGTGATTTTGTGACCTTAAAGCGGTCCGGATCCAGCTTTAAAGCGCTAAGTCCGTTCAGTAACGAGAAGACTCCTTCGTTTTACGTGGTGCCTTCCAAAGGTATTTTTAAAGACTTCAGTTCAGGAAAAGGCGGCGATGCCATCACTTTTGTGATGGAAATTGATGGCCTCAGCTACGTCGAAGCCCTGAAATACCTGGCCGGTAAGTACGGGATTGAAATTGTGGAAGAGGAGCAAACCGATGAAGCTCAGCAGGCTCAAAATAAAAGAGAGAGTCTGTACATCGTTCTGGGGTTTGCGGCAGAATATTTTCAGGAAGTACTGCACGAATCCGAAGAAGGAAAGTCCATTGGCCTGACTTATTTTAAAGAAAGGGGCTTTTCTGAAGAAACGATTAAAAAATTTGGACTGGGCTATTCCAAAGAACTCTGGGATGGGTTGTTAAATGCCGCGCTAAAAAATGGGTACCAAAAAGAGCTTTTAGAAGAAGCAGGTCTGATCATTACCAAAGAGCACAAAAGCTACGATCGTTTCAGGAGCCGCGTAATCTTTCCCATTCACAACGTTTCGGGCAAGACCATCGCTTTTGGCGGACGGATCCTGATCAAAAACGATAAACAGCCCAAGTACATCAACAGTCCGGAGTCGGAACTCTACCACAAGAGCAAAGTACTCTATGGGTTGTACCAGTCAAAGAATGATATCCGTAAGGAAAACAACTGCTTTTTAGTAGAAGGATACACCGATGTGATCTCCATGCACCAGGCAGGGATTTCCAATGTCGTCTCTTCATCGGGTACCGCACTGACAGAAGAACAGGTGAGGCTGATGCGACGGTATGCAGAAAACGTAACGGTCATTTTTGATGGGGATGCCGCCGGAATTCGCGCTTCTCTCCGGGGAATCGACCTGTTGCTACAGGGAGACCTCAACGTAAAAGCGGTGGCCCTGCCGGAAGGGGAAGACCCGGACAGCTACGCACGTAACCTTGGAGCCTCCGGATTTCAGGATTTTATCGAAGCCGAGGCCACGGACATCATTCGCTTCAAGACAGAAGTACTGTTGAAAGATAGTGGGGAAGATCCGGTAAAAAAAGCGGCTGTCATTAAAGACATCGTTTCCAGCATCACCAAAATCAGCGATCCGGTGAAGCGGACCGTCTACATCAAAGATTGTAGCAACGTACTTGGTATTTCAGAGTCCGTCCTCGTGGCAGAACAAAACAAGATCCTGATCGACCAAAGTAAAGGGCAACCTTCCGCTCCCCCGCTTCCCGAACCACCTCCGTTGGACGCCCAGGAAGAGGTGCTGGATAAACTGGACATCGGTAAGGTCATTGAGCTGCAGGAAAAGGAAAGCATACGTGTACTTGTTAACTATGGAAAAAACAAGATACAAACTCGTGAGTTACAAGATCAATACCTGATTGATTACTTTTTAAATGAGTCCGAAGAGATTCAATTTACGAATGAAACGTATCGGAAGATCATTGACCTGTTCAAAGAAAAATTGAAGGAAGGAGAAATCATTGATGGAGAAAATTTGTTGAACCATCCAGACGAAGACGTGCGAAAAACGGTCGTTGATTTGGTTACAGAGAAATACGAAATCAGTGAAAACTGGGAAGATAAATACCACATACACGTACCTCGGGAGACCGAATTTTTGCGAGACGTAACCTATACGAACGTGTTAAGGTTAAAATTTAGAATCATCCAGCAACTCATCAAAGAAGAAAGTAAAAAGCTAAAAGAAGCAGAAGGAGACCAGGAAATCGACGAACTTTTAGACGAAATAAACGAATTGAAGAAAGTAGAAGTTGAAATTGCGAAGGTTTTAGGAAACGTAATAGTAGGATAAAGTCATGTTAGATAAAATAGAAGAAGCCATTGACGCCATTAAAAACGGTGAGATTGTCATTGTAGTAGACGATGAAGACCGGGAAAATGAAGGTGATTTCATTTGTGCGGCAGAAAAAGTGACACCGGAAATCATCAATTTCATGTCCAAAGAAGGTCGAGGGTTGATTTGTGCCTCCCTGAAAGAAGAGCGCTGTGAGGAGCTAAAACTGGACCTGATGGTGGGTAAAAACACAGCCACTCATGAGACGCCATTTACGGTTTCGGTAGACCTCATCGGGCACGGCACGACTACCGGCATTTCGACGTCTGATCGGGCGAAGACCATTCAGGCGTTGGTCAACCCGGAGACAAAACCAGAAGATTTAGGTAGACCCGGGCATATTTTCCCGTTAAAAGCCAAAAACGGTGGAGTACTGAGAAGGGCAGGTCACACAGAAGCGACGGTAGATTTGGCTCGTCTGGCAGGGTTGTATCCAGCGGGTGTACTGGTAGAGATTCTTAAAGAAGACGGGACCATGGCTCGTTTGCCAGACCTACGCATCATTGCAGATAAGTTCCGGTTGAAACTGGTTTCCATTAAAGACCTTATCGAGTACCGGATGCAGAAAGAGTCGCTGGTAGAGGAGGAAATCGAGGTGGACATGCCGACCCAATACGGAAATTTCCGCCTGAAAGCATTTGTTCAAACGAATACCGGCGAAACGCACCTGGCACTGGTGAAAGGAACGTGGGACGAAAACGAACCTGTATTGGTAAGGGTGCACTCATCTTGTGTTACAGGAGATATTTTCGGATCTTATCGTAGTGACTGCGGTGGTCAGCTACAAAGTGCGATGCAAATCGTAAACCAGGCTGGAAAAGGAGTAGTCCTCTACATGAATCAGGAAGGAAGGGGCATCGGACTATTGAACAAGTTAAAAGCATATAAATTGCAGGAGCAAGGGAGAGATACCGTAGAAGCAAACCTGGAGCTGGGCTTTCAGGCAGACCAAAGAGACTACGGGGTAGGAGCCCAAATATTGAGGAAGCTGGGCGTAAGGAAGATCAACCTGATTACCAACAACCCGAAGAAGCGGGTAGGTTTGATGGGATACGGACTGGAGATTTTGGATAACACTCCTGTCGAAATCACGCCCAATTCGCACAACCAAAAATACCTGGAAACGAAGCGGGATAAACTTGGACATGAAATTTTGAATAAGTGAAAGGACTAATTGGTATTGTTTTTTTCATCGTATCCTGGATGGGATATGCACAACAATTTTCATCCGAGGTTTTTCATAAAGGCTATCTGGTCACTTCCGAAGGCGATACCGTCAAGGGGCGGATCAAATACGACATGGAAGCCAACATTGTCTCCATGATACATGAAGGCAAAGCCAAAACATTTTCCAGTCATAAAATCTATTATTTTGAAATCAATGACGAGGTGTTGAAAACATTCCGTCAGTTTTATTCCATACCGTACAATGTAAATTACGGATACGAAATCCCCATCTTGTTTGAACTGTTGTACGAAGGCCCCGTCTCTTTGTTGACGCGAGAGACGCTGGTACAGCAAAGCCAGACGACTGGGTCCCCATATTGGGGTGGGACCAGCTTCCCACGTACCATTATTCAGTATTCGTTCTACTTTTTGAATACAAAAGGGAAAATCAATTATTATTCAGGACGAAAGAAAGATCTGTTTCTCATCCTCAACAAGAATCAGTCGGATCTAAAAAAATACATAAAGGATAACAAGCTGAATACCGATGATATCAAGGATTTGATTAGAATTGCAGCTTTTTATAATTCAATCTAATCACAATGGCTACACCCTTGATTTTGGTCACTAACGACGACGGCATCACCTCCCGAGGCATACGAAAGTTGGTGGAGCTGGTCGCTACAGTAGGAGAGGTGGTCGTATTGGCACCCGACAGTCCGCAATCCGGTATGGGACATGCCATTACGGTGGGAGATCCGCTCAGAATTCGACGAAATGATATTTTCGGAGACATCGTGGCCTACGAATGTACCGGTACGCCGGCAGACTGTGTAAAGCTGGCCAAACATCACGTCTTTAAAGACCGCAAGATTGACCTTGTTGTCTCAGGAGTAAATCACGGGAGCAACAGTTCCATCAGCATCTTGTATTCCGGTACGATGAGTGCCGCCATCGAAGCCGCCATTGAAAACGTGCCGGCCATTGGTTTTTCTTTGTGTGATTTCAATCCCGATGCAGACATGTCTCACATCGATGAGTACGTGTTGAAGGTAGTCCACGAAACCCTGGAAAAAGGCATCCCGGAAGGAGTAGCACTCAATGTTAATTTTCCACCCATACAAAATGAGAAAATTAAAGGGATAAAAGTATGCCGCCAGGCCAATGCCAATTGGGAAGAACAGTTCGATGAACGTAAGGACCCTTACGGCAGAAACTATTTTTGGATGGTTGGAAATTTTGTCAGTCGGGATAGGGGCGAAGACAACGATGAGTCTGCCCTTGCCAATAATTACGTCTCCATTGTTCCGAGTCAATTCGATCTAACGGCTTATAATGCCATTCGACAGTTAAATGAAGACTGGGAAATGTAAAAAAAAGCAGAAATAGTTGTGTGTGATCAAGAATAATTTCACGCTTACGTGGAAATTAGGCTATTTTTGAAGGGTAATAATTAATCAATTTACTTTTTTTAAAGCTATTAAATATATTTATCGCATGATAAATGATCGCATCAACCGATTGATTACTATCCTGGGAAAACACCCGACGTCTTTTGCGGAAAGCGTAGGGGTGAATGTGACAGTAATCTTCAACATAATTAAAGGCAGAAGGAGCAAGCCAAGTTTTGACCTTCTTTTGAAAATTCTCAACAAGTACGACAAGCTCAACGCTGAGTGGCTCATCCGTGGCGAAGGCGGCATGTGGAACGATGACATTGTGACCAGCAGGTACATTGCACCGACCCAGGTCAACCTCGAAAACCGGATTCGTGAGCTTTTCACCAAACTTCGATTGAAGCAACCGGAATCTTACGAAGTCCACGAGTTGGAAGAGCTGGTAGGGCACGTCGTAGAGGAGAGCAACCTTCAAAAGAACAAGTTGGTCTTACTTCACGAACGTCAGGAAAGTATGCTTGCTGTATTGAAAGACAAGCTAAAATTGAAAGTATAGTTGGGAAGGGATTAGTCGATGAACTTCAACGCTACTAGTTCCTTTTCAATGCTTCTACGCAATTTCACCTTTTCATAACGATAGTACCCAATCACAGCAAGCAGGAGTAATAACAATCCGCCGGAAATGACTTTTGAATACAACAGGATCGAAGCAATTTGTTCCTGTTTTTCTATTTCTGCGAAGTACCGCTTCGTGATCAGGTCCATGTTGTAGCGCTGGTCCGTTGCACGAATTTCCTCCTGTGTGTCCAGATAGGCTGTTAAGCTCTTTGAGTATAGGTTTTCGTATTTTCTGGATTTTTGAAAATCTTCTAATTCATAATACAAGTCTGCCTGAGATTTGTAAATCTCAAAATACTCCGGGTTTTGCTTGACCTCTGAGATCAACACTTCGGCTTGATGAAAATACGCTTCGGCGGCCAATAAATCATCGATTTTCATGCTGTTCAGGCCCATGTCGTAGATAACTTCGAAAGCTGCCTTCTTATCATAAAAATAATCCGGGTTAGAATGGATAATTGTTAATGCCTTCTCTAAGTGTTTTTGTGCGCCATCAAAATCATGCAGGTCCATCGCACTTTTTCCCATAATGTGATAAGTGTATGCCGTATATCTTGGTCCTGCTTTATCAGATTGACTTAGAATCTTGTTCGCATAATGGTAGACCTTTTCAAAATCTTTTATTTGGTAATTGGTAAACGTAAGCCTGTTTAAGATCTGATAATGTATGTTCGGATCATCTGATTCAATATTTAGACAAGTTTCTAATAAATCAATCGCTTTGTTGAATTCTTCTCGATCTCTATGTAGAGCGGATAAGTTGTAGGTAATGCTTGCAACTTCAC
>JBCCXH010000053.1:0-16998 GCA_039192005.1 Bacteroidota bacterium | reverse complement strand
TTCGGATATCAGAGGACAGCTAGCTAAAGAAGCTGTATTTAATTATTCGGCAGATACCTCCGAACAGATTATTGTAGAAGCATACTATGGCGGATGTACCGTAGTGGATTCCATAACTATTGTAAGTAATGAACTTATCGCTACCCTCGGAGATACGGAGGTTAATTTACCCAAAGGATCGTCCATACCACTAGAAGTCATGGGAAAGGGAATCGTTCAGTACCAGTGGTCGCCTGAAGAGGGATTAGACAACCCTACCATCAGCCGCCCAATTGCATCGCCACGAAACTCCGTCGTATACACGGTTGCACTAAGAGATACCCTGGGTTGTGAAGCCTTCAGAACCGTCCAGATCAATGTCGTAGACCAGGGATGGATTCCCAATTTGTTTACACCAAATAGCGATGGAAACAACGACCGGCTCCGAATCTATGGTTTGGAAAATGTTGCTGACTTTGAGTTTTTCATTTTCAACCGATCCGGCAACCTGGTTTACCAATCAAAGAATATCTCAGATATCTCCGACAGCGGCTGGGATGGAACGCACCAAGGCCGACCGATGCCGATTGGTATTTACCGCTGGCAAGTAAAAGGCAAACTGGATGATGGTTCTAATCTCATGCTAAATGGGAAGAACTCCGGAGTCATTAATCTTTTGAGGTAATGCGGAAATCATCTTTAACGAACCTCTTCTTTCTTACATTGGGCATGTCTTCATTACATGCCCAATATTACCGATTCACTCAAACACGATTTAACGACCAGTTGGTCAACCCGGCCATCCATGCCACGTCACCCGCTGCCGAATTAAAAATTTTCCATCAGGACTACCGACTACCGGACCAATTCAATATAAGAGGCTCATTCTTGTCCGGACATTACCCCATCCCACATACAAGACAAAGCAGGTCGTCCATAGGTCTGTTCATCGGAGATGACCGGGAAGGTATCGCAGGAATCTACAAAACCAATATTTTAAGCGCATCCTATGCCCTATCCCTTGCAGTGAGTCCGTACCAACAGCTTAGTTTTGGAATCAATACTGGTTGGACCCAGCGGGAAGTATCACTTAATGGGTTGTTTACCGGGTCACAATTTGTACCCGACAGAGGATTTCTGAACACCAGTTCAGGTGAGCCCATTGAACAATTTCAAACAGATTTCATGTCGCTAAACGCCGGCCTCTTTTGGAAAAAAACCAATAAAGAAGGCGAGCAACTCGCTCATTTCGGTTTGTCTTTATTTGACATGAACCGACCCAATGAGAGCCTACTGGGCACAGAGTCCAATCTTGCCTCCACGGCAGTACTCGTTGCCGGGTTCCAATGGTATCGCAACCAAAAGTGGGCGTATTACCCGGAAGTGGTGATGACGCACCAATCCAACCTCAGCTACCTGGTTGGCGGGCTGAGGACGACCTACGCACCAGATCATAGAAAACGTCAATCCTTTCATGTCCTTACCAAGTATGCCTCCGTTGGCGTGATGGTGGTAGGGTTCCAATATGAAAACGAAAACCTGCTGGTAGGAGGATCGTATGATGTACCCATCAGCCGCTCCTTTAAAGAAACTACCACTGTAGAGATTGGTCTGACCTTAAGAGAAAAAATCGCTCCCGATTTTCGAAGGAAAATTCGAAGGAAAAGAACCATCAAAAGATCCAGTAAAAGTAAGAGACCAAATCGAAATCGTTTATCAAAAAGGCAATTAGCTAACGAAACCAACTCATCCGATCGTGAAGCGCTATCGGAAAATAGCACTGCTGAAGAATCCTCCGTACCACCCATCATGGAGGAGGAGGTTCATGAAGAAGATACCATCAAGACCCAAAGTAACGTCGGTGAGTTAGAGCGCTTCCCTCCTTTTCATCAGGGAAATACCATAAAGCTTACCTTCAAATCAAACGAGAGTACGATTGATGCACCAAGTGAAACCACCCTGCGCTTCTTGGCACACTACCTGCAACGTAACCCGAACGTTCGGATACAGATCGTTGGCCATACCGATGACGTAGGCAGCAACTTAGCCAATCAGAAGCTCTCTTTGAAGCGGGCGACATCAATTAAAGCATTTCTTTTAGGAGCAACGATTGCCAGTGACAGAATCAAAGTTACCGGGCGGGGGGAGATCGATCCGTTAGTTCCCAATACCTCCTCCAAAAACCGGTCAATCAACCGAAGGGTTGAAATCATTTTAAATTAGATAAAACACCGAAAAAACGATCTTTTCAGCTTCAAATTCTTGAAAACTCAAAATAATAACAGGGTTTTGAAAAAATAATAAGAACAGAACTATGTATTGAAAATTTTAAAATTCACACTGATTTTATTTTCATTTAATGAATTAATAAGAAATAATACCCTTAATTATATTAAATTTGAGGGTTATGAAATCAGGATTTAAGAGAGAAGAAAAGGGGATGTACTTACCCGAATACGAGCACGATGCATGCGGTATAGGTTTCATTGCGAACATCAAGAGGAAGCGCACCCACCAGATCATTGACGATGCTGCTTTGATGCTGGAAAACATGGAACACCGAGGGGGCTGTGGAGCAGAGCCAGAGACAGGTGACGGTGCCGGCATGATGACCGAAATCCCTTTCGATTTATTCAAAAAAGAGCTTACAGAACAAGACATAAGTATACCGGAAATTTACGGTGTCGGCATGTTGTTCTTACCGAAACCGAACTGGGAAGAATGCCTGCTTAGGTTTAAAGTCCTCATCAAGGAAATGGACCTGGAACTCTTCTATCAACGGGAGGTTCCCGTCGACAATCGATTTACCGGTCCTTCTGCTAGGGAAAATGAACCTAAAATCGTTCAGATCTTTTTGAAAAGCGAGGGACTTGAAGAAGAGGCATTGGAAAGAAGGTTATACGTTCTTAAAAAGTACGCGTCTCATCAACTCATCCCGGCCTTCCACGATTTTTACATTGCTTCGCTGTCCACCACCAAGATCGTTTACAAAGGCCAGTTGCGAACGGATCAACTACAATCTTACTACAAAGACCTTCAAAACCCGGAGTTTTGCTCTGCTTTTGCCATCATACACTCCCGCTTCTCTACGAACACCTTCCCTAAATGGAGTCTGGCACAACCGTTTCGCTACGTTGCCCACAACGGGGAAATTAATACCATAAAGGGCAACGTCAATAAGATGAAAAGCAAAGAGACTTTGCTAAAGTCTACCCTTTTCACCGACGAAGAAATAAAGAAACTTCTCCCCATTTGTGATCATTCCCTATCGGATTCAGCCAATTTTGATGAGTTGGTAGAACTTCTGGTAATGGGCGGCAGGTCACTGCCCAATGCCATGATGATGCTGGTACCGGAAGCCTGGCAGTATAACCAGCAGATGGATGAAAAAGCCAAATCTTTTTATAAGTACAGCGCGTCTATCATGGAACCATGGGACGGTCCGGCGGCGCTTTGTTTTACCGACGGAAAAATCATTGGTGCTACCCTTGACCGTAATGGGCTAAGGCCTTGCCGCTATACCATCACGTTTGATGACCGTCTCATCTTATCCAGCGAGACCGGGGCACTCCCTGTCGATCAAAAGATTGTAAAAGAAAAGGGACGTCTGCAACCTGGAAAGATCATTGTCGCCGACCTGGAAAAAGGAGTCATTAAGCACAACCAGGAGGTAAAAGACGAGGTTTCCGAGAAGAAGCCTTATCGAAACTGGGTGAAAAAGCATCGCATCAAATTACGCTCGATGCCCGGACCTTTTACCGACCCTGAGTTTCTCTCATCGGAGCGTATTGAAGAGCTAAAAATTGCCAACGGATACACGATAGAGGACATCAACAAGCTCATTATCCCGATGGGGATAGAAGGGAAAGAACCCATTGGCAGTATGGGACTAGAAGTGCCCATTAGTTCTTTAAGTAATTTCCCCCAGCACCCGGCCAACTTCATGAAGCAGATTTTTGCTCAGGTAAGTAACCCTCCCATCGATCCGATTCGTGAGCGCCTGGTCATGTCGCTATTTACACGTGTAGGAAAGGGGAAAAACATCCTCATTGACGAGCCCGATCATTGCCATCAGGTCCACATCACACGGCCGGTGTTGCGTCCCAACACGTTTCAAAAAGTATTGGAACTGACCAACCATGGATTCCAACACCAATTCATCGACATCCTCTTTGATGAAAAGGATACCTTGGAAAAAGGCATTGACAAAATCTGCCTACAAGCGGAAAAGGCAGCAAAAAACAATGTTGACATCCTGATCTTATCGGATGCGAAGGCAGGTAAATCAAAGCTTCCCATCCCCTCCTTACTGGCGACAGGAGCCATCCATCACCATCTGATAGCAAAAAAGTTACGGGCCAATACCAGCCTGATTGTCTATGCAGCAGACGTCATAGAGGTGCATCATTTTGCCACGTTGGTAGGATATGGAGCAAGTGCTGTCATGCCCTATCTTGCGTTCAACATCTTAATGGAGCATGTCTCCAGGCACGGGTTGGATTTCAACAAAGTATCCGACAACTACGTGCAGTCCATTGGAAAAGGGCTGCTGAAGATCATGTCCAAGATGGGGATCTCTACCTTGCAATCGTATCAGGCAGCACAAATTTTCGAAGCCGTAGGACTGTCTTCCTCCGTTATTAATAAGTGTTTTGTTGGCACCACTTCCAGAATTGAAGGAAACAGTTTCCAACACCTCGAAGAAAACATCCGTAGCAATCACAGCAAAGCTTATTTGGAGAAAGGTCGAATCAGGCACGGAGGCGTCTACAGCTGGCGACGGAATGAAGAGAAGCACCTGATTGATCCCGAGACCATTCACTTGTTACAGAAGTCTACCAGCCTGAACGATTATGAGTTGTACAAAAAGTATTCGGCACGGGTATCTTCAAGATCGGAAAGTATCATCAACCTAAGAAACCTGTTGACGTTCACAGAAGGCACACCCATTTCGATTGATGAAGTAGAACCTGAAGAAAACATCCTGAAGCGTTTTGCCACAGGTGCGATGTCTTTTGGCTCCATTTCACACGAAGCACATTCTACGTTGGCGATCGCCATGAACCGCATCGGAGGGAAAAGTAACAGTGGAGAAGGAGGCGAAGATGCCGTCAGGTACCAACCCCTGGACAACGGCGACTCCATGCGATCGAGGATCAAGCAGGTAGCCTCCGGGAGGTTTGGGGTAACGTCCTACTACCTCAACAACGCCGATGAAATTCAAATAAAAATTGCACAGGGTGCTAAGCCCGGAGAGGGAGGACAACTTCCCGGCCATAAAGTAGACAAGTGGATCGCTAAAGTAAGAATGTCCACTCCTGGAGTAGACCTGATCTCTCCTCCCCCACACCACGACATTTATTCGATCGAAGACCTGGCGCAATTGATTTATGACCTGAAAAATGCAAACCCTCATGCCAGAATAAACGTCAAGCTGGTCTCGGAAACGGGAGTAGGCACCATTGCAGCAGGTGTAGCCAAAGGATTTGCCGACGCCATTTTGATTTCAGGGGCAGACGGAGGAACAGGTGCTTCACCGCTCAGTTCCATACGTCATGCAGGATTGCCCTGGGAGATTGGACTGGCTGAAGCTCAACAAACGCTCGTAAGGAACAGGTTGAGAAGCCGGGTGGTCTTACAAACAGATGGTAAGATCCTGACAGGAAGAGACTTGGCAGTTGCTACCTTGCTCGGAGCAGAAGAATGGGGTGTTTCAACCGCTGCTTTGATTGCAGAAGGATGCATCATGATGCGAAAATGTCACCTTAACACGTGTCCGGTAGGCATTGCTACCCAGGATGAAAACTTGAGAAAGCTGTTTACAGGCGAACCTGAGCACGTCATCAACCTATTTAAGTTTATGGCGAGAGAGCTAAGGGAAATCATGGCCTCACTGGGTTTCCGAACCATCCATGAAATGGTGGGTCAGACGGCATTTTTAAAGCAAAACGAGTCGATAGATTCCAAGGGTGTGGACCTTTCCAACATCCTGTTCTATCAGCCCACCAATGACACGCGCTACAACTCCACCAAGCAGCAAAGCTTGTTAGATGAGGTACTGGATCATAAAATCTGGGCGGCTGTGGAACAAGAGGTGGAAAACGGAGACGTAGCGATGTATGACTTCGACATAAAAAATACCGACCGAACTGTCGGTGCCATCATCTCCAGCCACATTTCCAGAAAGTACGGAAGTGAGGGGCTGCCCACCAGCCAGATAAAGATCCATTTTGCCGGATCAGCAGGTCAGAGTTTTGGTGCCTTTTTAGCACCCGGAGTTAAGTTCATGCTAGCCGGAGATGCCAATGATTACGTTGGAAAAGGGCTTTCAGGAGGGCGAATCATCATTCACCCGAAACGAAACGTAAAATTCAGAGCGAGAAAAAATACCATCATTGGAAACGTGGCACTTTACGGAGCTTCAAAAGGTGAAGTATACATCAACGGGATAGCCGGTGAACGTTTTGCCGTCCGAAACTCCGGTGCCATCGCGGTGGTAGAAGGTGTAGGAGACCACGGGTGTGAGTACATGACCGGAGGAACGGTACTGGTGCTTGGAACAACAGGAAAAAACTTTGCAGCAGGTATGAGTGGTGGGATTGCCTATGTGCTTGACACAGGAGGAAACCTTCGGGATAACTGCAACATGGAAATGGTCATTTTTGACGCGCTGGACAACGAAGATGTCGCCAAAGTACGTCACCTGATCATCAATCACTTAAGGCATACGGCCAGCAGTGTGGCACAGGAGGTATTGCTTGACTGGAACCGATACATCAACCACCTGGTCAAAGTCATTCCAATTAAGTATAAAACCATCCTGGATCAGTCAAAGAGCGAAATGCCAATGACACCTGTATACTAGGTATGATTTTCACAGTCCCTGCACATGTAAGTAAGCATGAGTAAGGGACATCTGATTTAATAACATTTTAAGCGCCAAATGAGGTTTGGCCTGAAACAAAGAAAATAGATTTAAACTATGGGAAAAACGACGGGATTTTTAGAGTATGACAGAGAGCTTCCATTAAAAAAAGATCCAAAACTTAGAATCAAGGATTACAAAGAACTCTATTTACCTTTTGACGACCAAAAGACCAATCAACAGGCTGCACGTTGCATGGATTGTGGCGTCCCGTTTTGTCATTCAGGATGTCCGCTGGGCAATAAAATCCCGGATTTCAACGATGCCGTATATCAGGAAGACTGGGTGCACGCCTGGCAAATTCTAAAGTCCACGAACAATTTCCCGGAGTTTACCGGTCGCATCTGTCCGGCTCCGTGCGAGGGATCGTGTGTACTGGGCATCAACCAACCTCCGGTGACCATCGAGCACATCGAAAAAAGCATCTCCGAAAAAGCATTTGATTTAGGACTGGAAAAAGCCAATATTCCTGAAAAACGAACAGGAAAATCGGTCGCCGTGATCGGATCAGGACCATCGGGGCTTGCCGCAGCAGACATGCTCAACCAAAGCGGGCATACCGTCACGGTTTTCGAACGCGATTTGGAAGCGGGAGGCCTATTGCGATTTGGCATTCCGGATTTTAAGCTGGAAAAGTGGGTGGTCCAACGAAGAATCAACTTGCTGGAAGCAGAAGGAATTGTCTTTAAGACAAATACCAATGTGGGCGTAGACCTCCCCGCTCAGGAACTTCTCGCCGAATTTGATGCCGTGGTGTTATGCGGTGGCAGCACCATCCCCAGGGACCTGCCCATCCCCGGACGAGATTTGGAAGGCGTCCATTTTGCCATGGAGTTTTTGACGCAACAAAACCGGGAAGTCTCTTCGCTTCCGGAGGATAAAGAACGAATTTTAGCTACTGGTAAAAACGTCATCGTCATCGGAGGTGGAGATACCGGATCAGACTGCGTGGGCACCAGCAATCGCCATGGGGCAAAATCAGTGGCTCAGATCGAGATCATGGATAAGCCACCCATGGAACGATCGACCACCAACCCCTGGCCGGAGTGGCCAATGGTGTTACGCACCTCTACTTCTCATGAGGAAGGAGCCGATAGGGAATGGTCGCTTATGACGAAAGAGTTTATCGGAAAAAAAGGCAAACTCACTGGAATCAAAGTCGTGGGTGTATCGTTCAAAGACGGCAAGATGATTGAACAGAAAGGTTCGGAAAAAATCATCCCGTGTGAACTGGCGTTGATTGCGGCAGGTTTTCTGCACGCACAAAAAGAAGGGTTGCTGGAACAACTAAAGGTTGGATTGGATAAGCGTGGAAACGTAGAAACTAAAAACTTTCAATCTTCCGTAAAAAAGGTATTTGCTGCCGGAGACATGAGAAGGGGACAATCGCTGGTCGTTTGGGCCATCGCAGAAGGAAGAAAAGTCGCCCAGCAGGTGGATGAATTTTTGGGGTGATTTGTTTTCAAATTTTAAGAGCGTAGTGATTTAGTATTATTTGAATAATTTCGAGCTTTATTTTAAATATGAAGTTCACACTTATTCGCTTACCACAATCCCTTCTTTTTTCCTGGATCTGCTTTTTCACCCTCGTTAGCGATGGGATAGCTTCCGGTAACCAGGAAAACCCCTACTACGATGCCGGGTTGGCCTTATTCGAGGATGGAAACTACCAAGAAGCCTGCCAAAAGTTCCGTCAGGCCCGGAAGTTTGCAAAGGGCCAAAACGAAGCGTCATGGGCTAAAAGTACCATTGGGTTGGCGCAGTCCCTTTTAAAAATGAATCAATGGGATAGTGCCATTGACATGGCGCTACAGGTAAAGGCATCCGTAGGAACGGATCAGCTTGAGCACATTCAAGCCTACCAGATCCTTGGAAAAGCTTATCTGACAAAAGCTGACTATCCGCAGTCGCTTGACTACTTGCTGGAAGGTCGGGGAAAGCTTCAAAAAATGGACACTTTTGCCCTGCGTGAATTAGAACTCGCTCACCTTCAGGTGATCATTGGAAAAAACCATTTCTATCAGGGCACATACGATTCCTCCTTTCTCTACTATGACCGGGCGTTGGCCAATTATGAAAAATACCAGGATCGCCATCCTGTTGCCTTGACCAAGGCGTATGACGGATTAGGAAAAATCCATTTTTATACTTCTAGCCTGGATTTGGCCCGAAGCTATACGGAAACATCATTGGCAACCAAACGGCAATACCTCCGACCGGATCACCCGGACCTCATTACCAATTACAGTACACTTGGGAGCATCAATAAGCATGAAGGAAACTATGAGAAAGCTTTAGAGCTTCATAAAAAAGCATTAAGAATAGTCGAACGGTCGGCTAATGAGCCTGCCGGACCTATCCTGAACAACATAGCCGTGGTCTATGAGGGATTAAAAAAGTACCGGCTGGCAATCCAATATTACCAAAAAACGCTTGAGGCGGATAAAAAGACGTATGGCGAGTTCCATCCGACGACCGCCATGACTAATTTTAACATGTCCCTTCAATACTATTCCCTTCAAGATCGTATTAAGGGAGCGGAACACTTTAATAAAGCGGTCAAACTGGTCGAGCAGTTTTTTGGTAAAAAACACCAGCGACTGGCCTACATGCACCGCAATATTGCTCATAAACAGTTTCAGGCTGATGACGATAGTCTTGCCCTGGTCAGCATCCAAAAGGCACTCACTTCCAATTTGATCGGGTTTGATGACCTGAATGTGATGAAAAACCCAACAGAAATCACCTGCCTGGACAGAAACATGCTCTTACATACGCTTTGGTTCAAAGCGGATTTTTTTGCCATGGAACGTACCGGAAGCCTCTCCGACCTCAAATTTGCCTTTGAATGTTACCTGCTATTGGACCAGGTGATTCAGGACACCCGAAGATTTCATAAAAATGAGGTAGACCGGTTAACGCTTGAACGACAAAAGTCCGAGATTTATCAACGGTTCATGGAAACTACCTTACGTCTATACGATCTGACGCAAGACATCACCTACCTTCATGCTGCCTTTCAACTGGTTGAAAAAAGTGAATCCAGCCTACTCACCGAAGCTCGACTGAACCAGTTGGGGAAAGAATCCGCCTCCATTCCAGAGGGGGAATTGAACCTTGAACAACAGTTACTGGACCAGTATTCGAAAAACTACGGTGAACTCATCAACCTGGAAACTCAACCCGAGCCAAACACCGCTGAAATCAACCGTTTAAAGCAAGAACAATTGTCGGTCAAACGCAGGTACGATTCCCTGGTCGCTCATTACCAAAAAAACTACCCGAACTACCATGCGTTACATTTTGCCTCCGAAACCACTACGGTCCCCAACTTGCAACATGCCTTGCCCGATTCTACCCTCTTTCTTGAATACTTCATTGCGGACAGCAGCCTTTACGTGTTTCGACTGGACAACCGCTCACTTACTTATCAAAACCTCCCCTTTACTGCTCTGCTTGCGGACAGGATCACCGAACATGCCCGGACAATTCTCACGAAGGACATCAAAAAATCCAAAGAGACGGGCTACCTGCTCTACAAAGACCTGTTGGCTCCCGTTTTACCTTCCGCAGGAGTGAAAAAGCTGATCATCTCCCCTTCAGGTCCGCTGTGGAACCTCAATTTTGAACTGTTGCTCTCCGAAGAAAGTACGTCCAACGATGTACGAACCGTACCTTACTTGTTAAAGAAATACAGCATCAGTTATGCCAATTCGGCCAATTTGTTGTTTAACCGGTTTCTGGCTTCCCCTGAACCCATGACCAGTCAATGCCTGGCGTTTTCCTTTTTAAACGCAGCCGACTTAACCAGCAACAGCGATCAGGTAATGGACCTGGACGTCTTGAGGGGCACAGACGATGACCTGCCCGGATCAAGGGAGGAAATTAAAAAAATCGCCCAATACACGTCCGGGGACTATTTCTTCGGTACGAAAGCAACGGAGCAAAACTTTAAGAAAAATGCGGATAAGTATAACATTTTACACCTGGCACTTCATGGAGAAATCAATGAAGAAACCCCCGACCGGTCCAAACTTCTCTTTACGCCATCCGAAACGGATTCCCTTGACGATGGATCGTTGTATGCCCATGAGGTCTATGGCCTGAACATTCCTGCCCAACTGGTCGTCCTGAGTGCCTGCAATACGGGCACGGGAAAAATGGAATCCGGGGAAGGCATCATGAGCCTGGGAAGGGCCTTTCAATATGCTGGTGTGCAAAGTCTTGTGCTGAGCAGGTGGGAAGTCGCCGACGATGTAGCCCCTGCACTGATGGAACGCTTTTATGCCCGGCTTCAGGAAGGCAAGACCCGAAGCGAAGCACTCAGGCTTGCTAAACTGGATTTCCTGGAAGAGGCAGCTCCTTCGCGAACCGCCCCCTATTATTGGGGTAGCTTTTATTTATTAGGAAAGGATGGAGCAATGGATTTTCCGACCCCATCGTACCGTGTTCATTGGTTTGTGCTCGTCATCACTTGTTTGACCATAGCCTTTTTCTTGATCAGAAAACGACGGTTTTTCTCCAAAGGGTAACCTTGTTTTTCCATATAAATTCTGGTTGATGGGCCACTAGAGAAATCGTGATTTAGTATCAGCGATATCAGATAAAAATCCTCACCATCATTACAAGCAGACAGGTTTGGCTGGGCCCAACGAGGAGTGGTGCGAAGTGTACAGACCACAACGTAGCGTTTTACCTAACCAAATAACCTCCCCGGGGAAAATATGATGATATTCATTGTTCAGGTGGTATTTGACGGGAAGAGATATTTTCCAGATCCTTCTCTTAGTTAGTTCAATTTCATCACCAATGCCAAAGAACACCATTGCATTTGAACTGTCTTTAATCTCCATGGAAAGATAAGAAGGGCAACCTTTGCAGGCCCGAACACTTATTTCTGTCCATTGATCGCTTGAGACACGTGCCCAAGGCAGGCGAGACGTAAACCTAAAACAAGCGTACCATGAAAAAGCCGCTGATCTCTCAACGGCTTTTGTTTCTTTCGTCAGGTGAGGACACGTGCCAAGGCGGGGGCTAAATCCTAAAATAGCTGACTCTTATCAAATGAAAGAAGCTGACCCTTTCGGGACAGCTTCTTTTTCTTCTATCAAGCACATGGACAAACGCGTCCGATCTGGGATTTACCTAGGATCATCAATTGACTCCACTGTCACAGATATGGATCCAATTGGATTTGCATTCGAATCAATCAATTCTTGTTTTTGAGATTTTCTCATTCTTGAAGATGCTGTTGGGTTATATATTATAGAATAACTGAAGTTTGATTGGGCATCATATCTGTAAACCGGTCTTTTTGAAATCACTTTCGACCCGGATGAACTACCTTTTTGTTTTTGTCCTGTGTAGCCCCCTTTAAAATCCCCCCCATAAAAAGGCAATTCGACACCGAGATTTAACGTGGAAGTAATTGTTTGAGACCTTTCTTCCCAATCTTGAAATTCATTTTCAGGAAATACTTTTATGTTTTTAATACTCCCATCAACAATTTCTCTTTCTAGTACAATCTGAATCTCGATAATCTCACCTCTGGTTTCGGGTAAAACATCAGTAATAAAATTTCCCCCAACCCTTGCTCTTCTTTCAACAGTAATCGTTAATCCTTTCCCATCTAAAAAGTCACCAATTCGTTCTTGCAAAAATCTTGTTTGATTTTTTGATAACTTCTCATTCCTTACCCGTTCTATTAAGGATACATATGCATTTATAATGCTAGCCCTATCACTTGGTGAATCTGGATTCGTAGAAGTTCCTGGCTTAACAGGTTTAGCACTTTTTTGATTATCACAGTTTCCCGGTGCACACTCACGAACCCCTGTCCAGTTACCCGTATTCGAAGAAGAAACATCTGTCGGCATCATACCATCCGGGTCGATATACCTAATCGGGTTGTCAAAAGCGTAATTATAAGGGGAATGCCTTCTCATTAAATCAGCAGCCGGATCTACTTGCAAAAATCGTCCAATCTGAGGATCATAATACCTCGCTAAATAATCAAGTACGTTCCAATCAAGTTCATCCTGCAATTCAAAACCATTGTATAGAAAACTATTCTCTTTCTCAAACGACTTCTGATAAGAATTAAACGTCAACCCAAACGGGTAGTAATCATCCATTTGTACCACGTTGGTCTTGCCCTGATAGATGGTCAAGTCATCAAAATGCACACTTACGGCCTCCTGGTTTTCATTGGACAGGTACACGAGCAGGTATCCTTTTTCTTTAGCCAAAACGTCATCCAAACGAATGGTTTCATACACCCCAATGCCCTGAGCCGCCGTACTGACCTGCTGAAAACCGGCGGCTACATAGTTCATCTGCTCATCAAAGAGAATGTAGTTGAGGTAGGCTTTAGGTGCCTGGTTGTTTGCTACCGGTTTGCCCGCCATGCCCGCTCCGGACAGGGCCTGACCGAATTCATTTTCAATCACTGCCCCGGCTTCTCCTCCGGCGATGCTTCCATTGTAGGAGTCAAAAAGCGCCTGAAATGCCGTTCCTAAAAACGTATTTCCGGAGGGGGCACTTTCATAGTTGGCGTTTACTTCCACCTTGATGGTATCACCCAGATCGACACCAAAAAAGATCATGGCCCCTGTTTCTCCTGCCTGCAAACGTCCTACCCGATTTCCATTCTCTGTCGTATTTGCGATGGTTTGTATGTGACTGTTAACATCCTGAAATCCATTTTGCTCACCTTCAAAATCTTCTATCATCGTGTAAGACTCGGGAGTCGTACTAAAGGTTAATCTCACATTACCGAGATGATCTTTCAAGTGGTACTGATAATCATAGCCAACTTCTTTCCCGCCATTTCCAATTACTTTCATCTCATCCAACAAGACACTTCCAGGACCTTCAGAGGTGGGGTCCAACCTAAATTGATCAATCATACCATTCCAGGTACTTAATGAAGACAGGTCAATCGTATATTCAACAAAGTCACTATTTGGTTCAATATCGAATGATACATATTTCTCATAATCCCAGGCCCGATCTGTATCTTTATTGAAAAACAGGGAACCCTTTGTTGACGAGGTATTGTTTTTCATTTTGATGGTAACCCGATCGTAAAGGCTCGCATCCAATTTCAGATTTTTTGGCGTCCAGACGAATGGATCACTACCGGAAAAAGACAACTCCAGATATCCGGGAGCAACTTGCTTCATTTCTGTAATCTGATAGTTTTTCTGGAAACCTTCGGTATCCGAATCAAATCCCCACGTAACATCAGCTACCTTTTCCGTTTGCGGGACCACCCTACCAGCCTCATGCTGGATGAATTGCAAAGTGTCATTTTCATAAATGTAGTCACTTACGTAATCAGTTTTCTTGCTTTCCAGCGTGACTTCATCTAATCTGATGTTTTGAATGTACACGACATCATCGTTCGTATCTCCTGAGCCTGAAAAAAGGATCTCGTTTCCTGAAGCCAGGATGATTCGCGCATTTCCGAAATCTTTCACTTCTGCCTCCATGGTCACTTCAAACCACTGGTCATGCATGTTGAAAATGGTAGGATCTACCGTATGGCCCAACCAGAGTTTCACTCCATCCACATTTGTATTCGATGAGGGAATGAATAGTTCAGCACTGAATCGAACCTTCTTGTTTTTAATGGTTTCCGGAGATTTGTACACGACATGGTTAGATAATTTTGTTACGGCCTCTACCTTCATGACTCCTGCTCTTCCCTGGAAATCCAACCCGACCGTACCCTTGAGGTTGGCAAGTGTCCATCCTGCATTATTAGCACTAAACGAACTGTGTTCGATCTTCCTGATCCTATTGATACGTTGCTGTAGCTTCATTCCTGAAGCATCGTAAAAGTATTCAATGAACTCACCGCCTTCTGTTTGTACCTTTTCAGGCAGGTTCAAATGGTTATAGGTGATTTCCGTGATGCCTTTGTTTAAATCTTTGATCAGGTTGCCACTCGCATCGTATGCATAGTCATCTCCAGTTGTATTTCCATCTTTGAACCCGGTATTTTTGTTCCCTTGATCGGTAACGGAAAGCAATTGGTTCCCCTCATAACGATAGCTTAACACGTCCATCACTCCTAAATTTCCTCTTCGCTGCAAGCTTGAAATGTTTCCATTCAGGTCATAGGAAATCGCGGGAACGTCGTATTCCTGTATGGACAAGTTCCAGGCAGCTCCCCTTCGATGATGATCTGCCTTGGCTAGTCGATTAATGCGATCGTATCCATACGTATAGGCACGGGCTTTCACATCTCCGACCCCTAACTGGTTGCTCCACTTGACGGCAGAGATGTTTCCGTTGTATTGTGCTTTGTTCCGGAGTCTGTTGTCCCGTACATCGTACAGCAGTTCCATTCCAAACAAGTCGTTGGGTTGATTGATGTCCGGGTTGAGAGATGACGTCTCTAAACCCGCATCATTGATGGACGTAATCCACCCCCTGATGTTGTATCGATAGTCGGTCGATTGATCAAAGGTAGTTCCACGATCCTCGGAGTGCAGGTTGGTTTCTATCAACTCACCAAGTTCATTGTAGTGAAGTTCGGATAGTAGTATTTTTTTTCCGCTGATTTTTGCAGAGGCAATGCCCCCTCCTACTGACCGAATGGAAACATCTGCGATCAGACGGGTGAGACTTCTCTTGGGAGATTCATAAAGCCATGTTCCATTTTTATGGAAACTCACCATTTCGCCAACTCTTTTAATCATTAGAACGTCTCCGGGTTGAATGGCAATGCCTGTTTTCACTTTAGTACCCTGCTCCCTGATATGTAGCGTCGTATCATTCACAAGGTAAAAAGCAAGATCTATCGTAGAGTAGCCAATGTTTAAATCCTCATCTGAAAGACCGATGAACAACCCAGCGGCATTATCCCCTAACTTAACTTCTAATGCTCCATCTTCCTCAGCTGGAATTTCATTTAAAGAACTGGCACCGGCATCCCAGGCACCGGAAGACCCGTCCGTTTTCAGGATTGCAGATCCATTACTGGAAGTACCTGTTTGGTTTCCCCAGACAACGGGCACTTCTAACTGGTGCCACGTCTTTAACAACCGATCCTGATGGTCGTATTCAAATTCCCGTACCGTCGCATAGGGATCCTTTCCCAAGTGCGTTTCTTTATTTTTCAGGACTTTTCCGGCAAAGTCGTATTCATTGGTCACCCAGTCCATACCTCCCAGATGATTGGAAGTGATGGCTTGAACTAACCGGTATTTATAATCATAGTAATTAATACTACTTATCCAGGTGTCAGACGCTAGCACTTTCACTTTACTGCCGGTCACGAGGTCACTGGCTTTCTCTTCGACTTCCATCACTGACAACTCCGGAACAAACGGAAACTGCTCACTCCTCGGAAAATCATAGGTATCGTAATACGTAACCGTCAGGCACTGGTTCTCATTTCCAAGCCTGGGAAACGACCGATTAGTATAGCCATGAATGGGGCCTCCCAACACTTCAAAATACTTCGCTGCAGATTCGTTGATCGGATAAAAATCATCCACTTCCAATTGTAATGCCTCTCTTGAGGTGCCAGCAGCATGGTACATTCCCGTCATCACCGGACGGTTTAAAAAATCATACTTCGTAAACAGCCACTGCTCATTCTCCCTAAGGTTTCCATTTTGCGTCATCACCACGCGGTCCCTTCGATCGTAAACTAAATATTCGGTTGCTGCTCCAGGTACTTTCTTTTCTACAAGTCTCCTTCTCTCATCGTACCGATACTGAAATGCCCATTTGTTCAGTAGCTCCTGCTCCAGAAAATAATCATTGACCGAAGCAACTTCTTTGCTCAACTCAGGAGGCAACACGTACCGTAAGTCTCCGAAGTTGTCATAGACGTAGTACGTATCCGCCCAAATGTCATCATCAACTTGTACCCGTTTGAGGATCACGTTCCCTCTTAAATCGGTGTACGTCCTCATTTCATTGGTATTCTCATCTCTCGATACTGCCATATCAAGTGCTCCGGTGGCGTATGAAAGGGTAGACCTGACAGGGGAGTTTCCGCCCTCAGCAATCTCCCACCTTCGTACCGGGATGCCGTCACTTTTATAAACCGAATAAACCTTTTCTATGGCCCTTCC
>JBCCXH010000052.1:0-17008 GCA_039192005.1 Bacteroidota bacterium | reverse complement strand
TGAGAAGAAAAGCCACTCCCCACATACCCAAAGCGATGAAGGTATATATGACTTCGTTTTCTTTCGATCGCAGAGAAAAGAAAAGGAAAACAAAAGCAAGTAGGGTAAAGACCCAGATGAATGTTTTGATCATACCAACCCTTCCAGTTTAAGTGCTTTCTCCACATCTTCCGGGGCATCAATTCCAATCGTTTCCAGGTCCGTTTCTGCGACTTTGATTCGAAATCCATTTTCAAGCCACCGCAATTGTTCTAGCGATTCGGCTTTCTCCAACAACCCTTGCTCCAGCTTCACAATCTTTTTCAGTACATCTGACCGATAGGCATAGATGCCGATGTGTTTGTAAAACGTATGGTGTGCCAACCATTCGCTTTTAGGGAGATCACGCAGGAAGGGGACACAATTTCTACTGAAGTATAGGGCTTCTTTATCTTTATTTAACACCACTTTCATGTTGTTGGTATTGTCCAACACTTCCGGGTCAGAGACAGGTTTGACCAACGTGCCCAACTCGATGTCTCCATCCAGAATGGCTGCCAAAGCGCTGATTTGTTCCGGTTTGATGAAAGGCTCATCCCCCTGTATGTTGATGTAGTAAGTAGCGGCGTGTTTTGAAGCGACCTCAGCACAGCGCTCCGTTCCGTTGGTATGACTTTCGGAGGTCATTTCCACGTTTCCTCCAAAAGAAGATACGGCAGCATGGATACGTTCATCATCTGTAGCAACAATGACACGGTCCAGGGCCTTACACTTTATTACCTGTTCATATACGCGCTGAATCATCGGCTTACCTGAAATGTCAGCCAAAGGTTTGCCGGGAAAACGAGAAGAAGCATACCTCGATGGGATGATGCCAATGATTTTTTTTTGCTCCACGTGTTAAATTTCAGAAGTCAAATTAAATGCTAAATTATGAGGCTTTTAACGGGTCAGGTGGTCAACATCCTAGATTTCCTTCACCTTTAGGCTGGTGCCTTCATCGGAGATAATCTCTATTTCGACATTTTGCGCCAGATAGTTGCCTCTTGTATACGCATCGTAGATCGTACCTTCCACTTCAATTTTTCCGCTAGGACGCAGTACCGTATAGGTCATCCCTTTCTTGCCCACCATCGTCTGTTCTTTGTAAAAGCTGGACGTAAATCCATCCGATTTGGCTTGTGTTTCTTGTAAAGCAATTCGCTTGAAAGCAGCGGTGTTGACAATTTTCGAACTTCCGAAAAACAAGAGAATAAAAACTCCCATGAATGCGATGACTACCACTGCTACTGAAATAAACAGGCGCTCGTCGGGAACAAACGAAAAGTCGAGAAAGTCATTATTGAGCATCACCAAAACGAGTGAACCCAATGTGCAGACTAGCCCAAGTACCCCTGCGACACCAAATCCCGGAATGACAAAAACTTCGACGGCGATCAAAATAATGCCAAGTATAAAGACGGCGATTTCCCAGTTTTCTGCCAAACCGTTTAAATAGTTAGGGATGAAATACAGGAGGGCAGCTGCAAGAGCGGCTATAATCGGAAAGCCAACACCTGGAGTTTGTAACTCGAAATAGATTCCTCCAATGATAATGAGGATCAACACCCCACTGATGGCCGGGTTTAAAAACAACGAAACAATGCGTTCGGTCGCGCCTAGTTCGTACACCTCGACTTCGTAGTCTTCAACACCGGACCGCTTCATGATGTCATCAATGTTGCTTACCTGTGCTTCGCAAAAACCATTTTCGATCGCCTCTGATACAGACAGTGTCAATACCTTCCCCTCCGTAGCAATGCTGTCCAGGTCGATGTCTTCATCCACCATCGCTTCTGCAAGTTGTGGGTTTCTGCCTTTGGCCTCTGCGGTAGATCGCATAATGGACCGCATGTATGACTGGTATTTATCCGGTGCGGCGTCTCCATCCTGACTCACCACCGTGGCCGCCCCGATACTTGATCCCTTTGCCATGTAGATGCTATCGCATGCGATAGAAATAAGGGCGCCCGCTGAGGCTGCATCCTTGTTAATAAAAGCATAGATGGGGATATTAAAATCCAGGATGCGCGTACGAATATCATCGGCATCGTTTAGTGCGCCTCCGTAGGTGTCCAGTTCCAGTATGACGTAGTCTGCTTCGATCTCTTCCGCCTTTTCCATACCAAGTTCTGCGTATCGATTGGTCCGGGGGTCGATGACATCGTCGATTTTCAAATGTAGCACCAGTTTACGTTCGTTTTCTTGCGCGGATACTGCAAAAACGAAAAGTATAAATACGAGCGTCAGTGTTTTTTTCATCACTTTATTTACAAGCAACAACATATCAAATAGCTTGAGTGTTCAATTACAAATTTGGAAGTTATTTTAAATTAAATGCTTACACCTCGATATTTTTGTCTGCTTTATTTTAATGTAACAGGTCGTGTATAGTCAGAAGTTAGACGGAGTTATCTGGAAAATAATCCCTTCGATGATGGGTGATGGGTTACTTCTGGATGTGAGAAATGAGAAAAAAAAGACGGTCAAATACGTCAAACTACCCCTTGATAACCATCGATTGAAGAAGCTTTCAATTAAGGAGTTGAGTTGGTGGTCGAATGTAGAGTTTTATGACGGAGAAAAAGAGGTCTTTATTTCAGAATATCAAGACCAAAAAGACCCGACGAATAAAAAGTACTTCCGATTGGGGAAACAAAAAGTAGAAATAGAACTAAATGAAGTGCCTATACAACAGGTTTCCCTGTTACACCCTTTCCTTTATGAAGAGGGGACGCCCTACCACCAAACCGTCGCTTCTTTTTTGGGTCTTCAACTTCCTTTATCTTGTGAATACTTGGAGCACGAAGATCATATCATAATGAGCTACTATCTTCGTTCTGGTAACGCATTCGATCGTTTTTTATTGATATTAAAGAACGGTGAGAAACAACTTAAAGAAGTTCAGGATTTAAACATCAATGGATTTGCTGCCGGCGCGTTTTTTATGCTGGAAGAGAAAGTTTTTTACGTAAAGAATAGAAATGAGATCTGTATTTATCCTTTGTAGCATCCTGCCATTTATATCATTTGGTTTACCCATTGATTCCATTCGGTCTGAACAACGTGCCGATGGTCTGTTTATCATTCACGAGGTGGAAGAGAATGAAACGCTCTACTCCATAGCCAGAAGGTATAAAAGCTCGGTACAGTCCATCGTAGCTTACAATGAAATTGAAGACAGCAGAATTGAAATCGGACAAAAGCTGGAAGTATTATACGGACTGGTTTCAGAACAAAAAACAGAAGTTTCTCTTAATGAAGGATATCCTCTTAATGAAGGCTATCATACAGTGGTGGGTGGTGAGACCCTTTACAGCATTTCCAAAAAGTACGACATGAAAGTGAGAGATCTGAGAACACTCAATGACCTGAAGGGTAATGCCATTTCTCCCGGACAGGTGCTTATTGTAAGTAGTGAAGGAAATAAGGAGGATTTGCCAACAAAATCCAAAGAAGTTGCATCAGAAACTACAGCCACAGATGAAACCTCTCAGGAAAACGACTTTTCTCATACAAGGAAGTTACAAGATCAGTTTAAGTCGTTGGATTTTGAATCCTATTGGGTTCAGGCAGGGGAGACGCTCGCTTCCATCGCTGAGAAAATAGGGGTGACGGTCGATCAACTCATGGATTGGAACAATATGAAATCCGCTCTCTTGAAAAAAGGTCAGGAAATTAAGTTTATAAAGGAAATGCGTCAACAGGACCCTGTGGCAAAACCGGAAGAAACGAAAGATACAAAAAGTCAGATGAGCGGGCCTGATCGCATCCAGGAAGAGGGGGTGGCTGCTGAGATCACGGATATACAGACCACCAAATATTTAGCGTTACATCGTGCACTGCCGATAGGGACAGAGCTGGCGGTAAGAAACCTGATGAATGATTTAGTGGTTTATGTCAAGGTAGTAGGTAAGTTGCCGGATACGGGCCTTAATGAAAACATCATGTTACGATTATCTCCACCTGCGTACAAGCAGTTACGAATTTTAGATCCTAAGACCAGGGTAGAAGTATCTTACCATAAATAGTGAGGAGAGAAGAGTTAAGAGTATTTCTTGATGATCGGGTGGGCGAGTATAATCAACCCGGGTTCATTCCAAATGATCCGGTTTCGATACCCCATCGGTACGTCAAGCAACAAGATATAGAAATAGCCGGTTTTATGGCTGCGGTGTTTGCATGGGGGCAGCGCAAAACCATCATTAATAAGTGCCGTGATTTTCTCGATCGGATGGATGATGATCCTCATAATTTCATTCTGAACCATCAGGAAGATGATTTAAAGGTATTTCTGGACTTTAAACACCGAACATTCAATGCGACGGATGCACTTTATTTCATTCGGTTTTTGCGTTGGTTTTATTCGCATAACGATTCGCTGGAGCAGGCGTTTGTAAGCGGTATGGGAAGTCATGCAACCTCTGTTGAGGCCGGTTTAGCAGGATTTTTTGAGCTATTCTTTTCATTGGATGAAGCTCCCCGAAGAACGCAAAAACACATTCCCACTCCTGAAAGAAAATCGGCTTGTAAGCGACTGAACATGTTTCTGAGGTGGATGGTCAGAAAAGACGATCGTGGGGTTGATTTTGGACTTTGGAAGACGATCCGGCCTCACCAGTTGATCTGCCCTTGCGACCTGCACGTGGATCGTGTGGCACGAAGGCTGGGCCTAATTAAAAGAAAACAGACCGATTGGCTGACCGCAATGGAGCTAACAGCATCTTTAAAAACATTGGACCCTATAGACCCTGTGAAGTACGATTTTGCCTTGTTTGGATTAGGGGTCGAGGAGGGTTTTTAATCTGCATTGCTTAGCACTCGCACAGGTGATGAATGAGTTTGGAGAAATGTACCAGAACCAGTGTCAAGTCAAGTCTATGGGTAATTTAAACGTTGACTTGACACTAGTAATTACTAACCCCAGTTTGCCGGGTCAGTTCGCCATTCTTTTAATGTTTTAAGCATGTCGTTTTCGAACATGCGCTCATCTTGTGCATAATCCAAAAGGTGGTCATAGTCGCTAAGAACGACCAATTCTACCTGATGCTTTTTCATGTTTTCTTCAGACACAGGAAAACCATAAGTGAAAATAGCAATCATTCCTACCACATCAGCACCGGCATTTCGTAGTGCTTCTACAGCTGTGAGGGAACTTCCTCCGGTAGAAACCAAGTCTTCCAGAAGCACCACTTTTTGTCCTTTGTCCAGTTTTCCTTCAATCATATTTTGCAATCCATGCCCTTTTGACTTGGATCGGACGTAAACAAAAGGCAGGTCTAATTCATCGGCGACTAATGCCCCTTGTGGGATACCTGCAGTGGCTACTCCGGCGATGGCATCGATGCCGCTAAAGGTTTTAGAAATGGCCAGACTCATTGCTGTTTTAATTTTTGAACGAACAGCAGGGTAAGACAAACTCAATCTGTTATCACAATAAATGGGGGACTTCCATCCGGATGCCCACGTAAAAGGGTTATCAGGGTTTAGTTTGATGGCACCAATATCTAAAAGGTTGGATGCGACTTCAGTAGCTAATTGGGAATTGTAAATGCGTATGCTCATGATGCGCAAAGAAATATATATTCGCTGAAAAATAGTACGCCTTAGAGAAACAAGAGTTTGTCGAAGCAATTTGTATCGTGGTTTTTTTGTCGTTTTATTGTAAGTCGAAAATTTAGTCGATGAAGATATTTATCAATGATATTCCTGTGTACATTCTCTCCGAGAAGCGGATCAACCATAATCGGGTATATGGATTGATCGTGAGGGAATTTGAGACCATCATACCGGAAGTATTAGTGGATGATGTGTTGATTATGAATGCGTCTTTTGATCAGGTAGATAACTTACTGAAGCTAATGACGGATAAGAAATTGAAACGCGTCCATGCGATTTTCATTTCTTCCAGAAAAAAGAAGGAACTGATCACGTACCTTAAGAATAAATTCAAAGTGGTGCAGGCAGCTGGGGGAGTTGTAGACAAAGGTGGAAAGCTGTTGCTCATTTACAGGAAAAAGAAATGGGATTTACCAAAAGGAAAACTGGATAAAGGGGAGACACTAAAGGAATGTGCAGTTCGCGAAGTAGAAGAAGAGACGGGAGTAAAGGTGAAGATTCATCAAAAAATTGAGGCGGTATGGCATACGTATACCAGCAAGACAAACTACATCCTGAAAAAAACGCATTGGTATGCCATGACCTGTGTCGACGATAATAAAATGGCACCTCAGAAAGAAGAGGGCATTAAAAAAGTGGAGTGGATGGACCTGGAACAGGTTCGGGTTGCCCTACATGAGTCCTATCGGTCCATACGATACGTCATGCAGGAGTACACCAAGTTGTTGAAAGAAACAGTTGTAAAAGATTGACGGTGTGCTGAGTCTTTTATAACGCTGATCGGTTCATAATAGCGAGCCCGTCAAGTAAACAGACTCGCTAAATTTTGATCAATTACTATGCTTTATATCTGGTATTGAGCTTAGGCGCACCCTCCATTATTTCATCATTCGCAAAGTCTTCAAATTTCTTAAAGTTCTCGACGAACCGATTGGCCAAATCGTTTGCTTTTTGATAAAATGCCTGATCATTTTTCCAGGTTTCTCGCGGACTGAGTATCTCTCCCGGGACATTTGGACACGTGGTAGGTATCTCCGCACCAAATATGGAGTGTGTACGATATCCCACATTATTAAGCGTACCATTAAGCGCGGCTGTGATCATTGCCCGGGTGTATTTCAGACTTATTCTACTGCCCACACCATATGGACCACCTGTCCAGCCAGTATTGACCAACCAGACACTTACCTCATATTGATCCATCTTTTCGCCAAGCATCTCTGCATACTTCGTAGGGTGAAGCGGTAAAAAAGGTGCTCCAAAACAAGCAGAAAATACCGGTTCCGGATCAGTCACCCCCGCTTCTGTACCAGCAACTTTAGACGTATACCCGGAAATAAAGTGATACATGGCTTGTCCTTTCGACAGCCGCTGGATAGGAGGGATGACCCCGAACGCGTCACAGGTTAAAAAGAAAATGTTCTTCGGTATCCCGCCAATTGAAGGGTTCACAGCATTCCTGATGTGATACAAGGGATAAGAAGCCCGTGTGTTCTCGGTAACGGTAGCGTTTTTGTAGTCTACCTCACGCGTTCCGGTCTTGAATCGTGTGTTTTCGAGTATGGCTCCATACTGAATCGCTTGATAAATGTCCGGTTCCTTTTCTTCTGAAAGGTCAATGACTTTGGCGTAACAGCCTCCTTCAAAGTTGAAAACATTTTTAGAAGTCCATCCATGTTCATCGTCCCCGATAAGCAACCTTTTGGGGTCGGCAGAAAGCGTGGTCTTACCTGTACCGGAAAGACCAAAGAAAATGGCCGTGTCCCTTTCTTCCACTCCCATATTCGCGCTGCAGTGCATGCTCAGTACACCCTCATCATGAGGAAGCAGGTAGTTCAACACGGAGAAAATACCTTTTTTCATTTCACCTGAATAGGCCGTCCCACCGATGAGGATCATCCGTTTAGTGAAGTTGATAACGGCGAAATTGGACTGCCTTGTACCGTCTTCCTCAGGTTTGGCCTCAAACTCCGGCACACACAAAATCGTAAAGTTCGGGTCAAAATCCTTTAGCTTGTAATCTTCCGGTCTGAGGAACATGTTATAGGCAAAAAGATTATGCCACGCCATGGTGTTAATGACTCTTACCCTTAGCCGATGAGTTTTATCAGAGCCGGCATACGCTTCCCGTACAAAAACTTTTTTGTCCTTCAGGAAATTTTTCATTTTCGTAAAGAGCCGGTCAAAGTTTTCTTCAGTAAATGGGATATTAATGTTACCCCACCATACGGAATCTTTTGTTTTTTCATCTTCGACGATAAAACGGTCTTTGGGCGATCGACCGGTAAACGTACCGGTGTCACACATCAGCGCTCCTGTGCTGCTCAACACACCTTCACCTCTTTTCAGCGTCTCTTCGATGAGTTCTGCCTGGCTCAGGTTCCAGTGTGCCTCTTTTACGTTGATGCCAATATGGGAAAGATCATTTTTAGTTGATTTTACTCCGAATTCTTGCATTGTTTGGGGAGAATTTTTGGGATTAACGATTGTTTAATGTCTGGTTCAAACGATTGCGCGAATTTAATTGAAGTTCATTCTTTCGTGAAAAATGGATCAACGATTTCTTTTGGAGTAGGCTTTGTGAGGTAGCTCACTACAATAAGCGCCAAAAGAGAGGTAATTAGGGCTGGAATGGCAATCATTTTAGAGTCATACGGAAAAGAGATAAACCCTAAGTCAACCTCAACGCCGGACCTGTTCAATATTTCAATGACGATCACCGAGAGCATACCTGAGAGGATAGAAGCAACTCCACCTTGTTTGGTGACACGTTTCCAGAAAAAGGTAGCTAAAAGTGGAGGAGCCAGTGCTGCACCAATCATCGTATAAGAGATAAAAGCCATATCAAGGATTTGTTCAAATTGGGTCATGATTAAGTAGGCCAAGAACCCTAAGATAACGATTGCTAACCGTTGTGTGAGTAATTTTTGCTTATCGGTCATTCCTTCTATGAAATACTTTTCAATGATGTCTCTTGAAAAGTTAGTAGAGGTGACCATCAAAAAGGTATTTCCAGTAGATAGAATAATGGCAGCACCCCCGGCAAATAAAAAGGAACCAATAATGGCAGGTAACTTTTCGAAGCCAATCCGAAGGATGATTTCCTCTGACATGGGTTCGTTTACAGATCCGTCCGGCATGAAAAATCGTGGGTCGCTGGAATAAATGGCATATCCTACTACGGCCAAAAGGCACATCATGAATTCGATGAATACGACGCCGATGAACATCCCCATCACTGCTTTTCTTGCCGAACTCGCATCTTTGGCAGACGAGAATTTCTGATACACACTGCTTTCGCTGAGTAGCAATATCAGTGTAGGTAGCATGATGCCGATGTACCACTGGGGGTCGTGCCCTTCCATGACGGAAAGGTGGTTAGGGTTCGTTTCATTGATGGTTTGTACCACCTGATCCCAGCCTCCGAATCCGTCAATGGCAAATGGAACGGCGAGGCAAATAGCGATGATCATAATGACTCCATTAAAAATGTCGATGGAGACAATGGAAACCATCCCTGCCAATGAAGTAAATAGAATAATGATCAGGAAGGTGATTAAGGTACCCTGATTGACACTGATGGCCCCTTCGGTTAAGATGGAGAGAAACCTTCCGCCACCTTTAAATTGGTATCCGGCAATGATTAAATAAGCAACGATGATGGTAATGGAACCCAGCAACCGGGCAATGGGAGAGTATCGCTTTTCCAGAATATCGGTTAGCGTATACTGAGAGATGCGTCGCACACGGGCTGCGATGAAGTAAACCGCTAAAATGCCTACCCATGCACCTAAAGAAAACCAGAGTTCGGAGAACCCTACCTGAAAGGAAAGTCCTGCGGTCCCGAAGAGGCTACCCGAGCCGATCCAGGTGGTCACCAACGTCCCTATAAGTAAGTAAACGGGTACATTTCTTCCGGCAACGACAAAATCTTCCTCGTTTTTGATGGTTCTACTTTTGTAAATAATGATTCCTGTAAGCAGAATGATGTAGCCCAGGGTAACAACAATATAAGTCATGGTAATAGATTAAAACACGGCAAGATAGATAATCTTGTGAGAGATGTTTTAGTAATCTGGCGGTGCTACGGGGCAATTACATGTTAAAATTTGGCTTTTGAAAAAAGATTATTCATTGTCTTTTGATAAAAAAGCTAATTTTGTGGTTCAAATCTTATTACATAGTAACTACCATGAAAAAATTAGCTATTCTTAATCTGTTTCTTCCTTTATTTCTTTTTTGTTTCTTAATAACATCATGTGAAAATGATGATACTGCCGAAGCGATTCTGGAACCAACCATTATTTCCTTTGCTCCATTATCGGGTGCTCCGGGAGATTTTGTCGCGATTGCTGGTACGAATTTCAGTGAAGATCCTGCAACTATTCGCGTTCAGTTCAATGGAGTAGATGCGGTGATCGATGCTTCTACATCGGTCTTGATTCAAACTACCGTCCCGGAAGGAGCGACAACTGGTGAAATCACCGTGACGGTGAACGGACTATCGGTAACGAGTAGTTCGGAATTTGCAGTGAGTGAAAATCCGATTGAAAGTGGGCCTAAAGCTTATGTTCCTGATGACGTATTCGAACAAGCATTGATTGATGAAGGATTGGATACAGCTTTAGACGACTCGGTTGCTATTTCAACGATTGACAAAATAACGGTTTTTGATTTAAGTAATCTTGGAATTTCAGATCTTACGGGAATTCAGGCATTTTCAAGTTTAAAAAGACTCTCTGTTCGTAGCAACAACTTAACAGCTCTGGATGTATCCAACCTTCCTCTTGAATTATTGGATGCCTCTGGAAACTCATTGAATAGCCTCAACCTATCAAGTATAACTTCCCTTACACAACTAGACGTCAGCTTCAATGACTTAGCTGCTTTAGACTTTTCTGGAAATACCAATCTTGTTTTTATTGCTGCTGTTGGTAATCAATTAACTTCCCTTGACTTATCGGGCTTAAGTAGTCTTGAGGAGTTGTACGTTTACAATAATTCGCTGAACTCGCTTAATGTTTCAAATACTGCCATAAAATACTTGTATGCTTACAACAATTCGATAAGTAGCTTAAATATTTCAGGAATCAGCACATTGAAACAATTATACTTTGGGGGAAATAAACTTAAGGAACTGGATGTTTCTTCCAATACCCTTCTAGAGACACTCATAGTTGATCATAATGAGCTAACCACACTTAATTTGAGTAATACATCTGTAGATACGCTTGTTGCTTCTAATAATAGCCTAACTCAACTAACTTTTAATGACGTATCTTCTATGAAGTATTTCGATCTGGATACCAATCAGTTAAGCAGCCTTGACCTATCTGAAAACTTGAATTTATCTACGGTAATTTGTCGAGCAAATAAGCTTACCACAATCAATTTAGAGGGACTTGAAAACTTAACGGATGTTCGGGTAGATGACAATGAAATCTCCGCTATTAATGTTCAGTCTGCCGCTAATCTTACCATCCTATTAATCGGTAAGAATGAATTAACAGAATTGAATGTCCTGAATAATTCTAACCTGGATTGGTTGAATGTTTCAGAAAATAATCTTTCAACCATCCAGTTGACTAATAACACAATCCTTGAAACACTATCATGTGAAGACAATAACCTTACATCCCTTGATTTGTCAAGTAATACAAAACTGGAGTTTCTGGATTGTTCGAAAAATGACATAACAAGCATTGATGTTTCGGTCAACACAGACCTGGAAACCTTTCAAATGGGTGACAACAACTCCATTACTGAGATCGATTTATCGACTAACACAAAATTGAAGTTTGTAGGTACGTTTAACAACCCTAACCTGACATCACTTGATGTAAAAAACGGAACGAACAGTATTTTAGATAATCTGGATGCTCGTTTGAGCGCCTCCAATTTGTGCATTAAAGTAGACGATGAGGATGCCGCTCAAAATGGAAGTGGTGATTACACGGATTGGCTGAAAGATGATTCCGCTCAGTATTCAGAAACTTGCATTTTTTAAGCTTGGATAACTTATAATGACCACGTAGTTGTTGTCAATCAGGATAAAAAAAGTAGAGGCTGCCCAAAACTATTTTGGACAGCCTCTTTCATGATTGGGTAATGGGTGGGGAGCGATTATTCTTTACCGCATAGTGCTTTCGAATCCCCAATGGCGCTGTCTTCTCCCCAACTCGGAGCGAAAGAACGCTCTTTTTTATCTTCTTTCTCAAAAATGGAAATAGCAGTAGCTAAGCTTTTGCAAGCTTCTTCACTGGTGCCTCCCATGAACTGTGCGGTGCCATGCTGCATTCTTCCCAGTAGGTAATGCGCTCTGGGGTTTTCAGGGTTTAGTGCAACCGCCTTTTGAAACGAACCAAACGCTTTTCCACTGTATTCCATCCCTCTTGTAGCCGGGTCCACCGTAAGCTTAAGCATGTAAACATAGCCTTCCATGGTTGTTATCTCCGAATCATTAGGCTGGATGCCATTGGCTTTAGTGACTGCCTCCATGGCAAGATCCAGGTAGCGGTCTTTGTCTTCATTGGTTTTGGACATGCCTGACATTCTGATGTAACCAAAAGCGGTGTAATAAAACGGCTCCCATCGATTTCCCTCCGCTTTGCCGATACGCTCCAGTTTATTGATGACCGCTTGAAGGTTGTCTGGGTCTTCTGCAGTGAAAATGACCGGAATCGCGCTACCCATTGCTTTTTCAAACGGACCGTTTGCCAAGGACAGTACAGTAAGGGTCATGCCGATGATAATACCTAGTTGCTTTTTCATAGTTGTATGATTTAAAAAGTTGATCATTGATTTTTATTTATTGAGATAGCTAACTGCTTCACTAACAGGCTTATCTCATACTGAAAATAAGCTCATGCATAAAGCAGGTTAGAGATTTGGTAATTGATTCAGTCCTTTATTTTTCGATAGGGTAATGAAAACACCCAGAAAAATAAATCTTGGTGCCGTGGGCGTAATGGCCCTCCCGACGTAAACTCCGTTTGCATCGGGGGTATCCGCATATTCGTATCCGAAAATGTTGGAGATGCCCAGCACATTGTTGACCATCGCATGTACGATGACCTGATTGTTGTACAGGTAGCTGATGTTAACGCTAAGGTCGTGGTAGGAAGGCGTCTTTTCAGATAGGAATGTTTCTTTATTCGGGTTATGATAAGCGCGTGGGCTTGAATAGGAGTAGGTAGCTCCGATCTGGCTTTTAAGTGCGCTGAAAAACTTTTTGGTTACGATGGAAAGGTTATGCGCAGAAGCAAAGCCCGGGGTAAATGATCCGGGAAAATGCCGGTGAAATCTTTCCGTGTCAAGAAACGAATAGCTGATCCAGTAGTCCATGCCCTTGAAGGTTTTGGCATCTCTCCAGAAAAGATCCAACCCGTTGGCATAGCCATGACCGTCGTATTGATACGAAGCTGAGTGAGATAAACGGGTATAGCGACTCAGGTTGCGATAAGTCTTATGGTATGCTTCTATTCTGAACGTTTGGTTATCCTTTGTCCACTGGTAATTGGTAATGAAATGTGTTGCTTTCTCCTGCACGGCTTGCCGATCCCGCAATAAGATTTCAGGAGTGGCCGCCTGATGAAACTGTCCGAACGCAACAGATACCTGGCTTTTGCTTCCGGTTTTTATGGCTGTTGAGAGGCGTGGGTCTACCTGGTAAGACCGGTTCAGGTTGTTGTGTTCACCTCGTATTCCCGCTTTAAAGGCTAGTTTTGAAGATGCGTACCATTCCGCTTCGACAAATTGCGCGGCCAATACTTCCTGATAAGATGAAACCAATGCACTTTCAGCAACAGCGCGTTGTCTTTGCCTGGTTAAAACGACCTCATTTCCAACGAGAAAGGCCAGCTGATCTGAATGCTGGCAGTCTGCGGCGACTTTTGTATGAATACCAAGCAATGAATTGTCGATCTTATTCTGACCCTGTGATAAATGGTCTTCACTTCGGGTAAGTGAAAAACCCGTTCGTACGCCCCACTTTTCTTTAATGATGTCGCGGTAAGAGGCGTTGAACAATCCGTAATCGCTCTGTACTTCGACCGGAAGCTGAACGGAAGGTTCGGCTATGTCGGTTTCAAACGTAGCAAGTTTGCTGGTACTAAGGTTGCTGTATACCTTAAGCAGCCCTGTTTTATTGACTTGCTGACGATAGGCTAGGTTGGCGTTCCATTCTTCAGGAGCTTCTTTCCATTTTAAATTCTGGGGTATGAAAGCAAAGTAGGGGCTCAGGTTGGTATATTGTAGTTTTCCGGCCACGGAACTATTTTTCCAGGACCTTGTCGTGGAGACGTCCGTACCTACCGTCATCAGCGAGACGTCTGTTCGGTCGGCATCGGCAACGTCTTTAGAGCTGAGAGCCAAAACCGAGGAAAGTGCCTGGCCATACTCAGCGGAATACCCACCGGTAGAAAAGTTGGTGCCCTTAAACATAAAAGGAGAAAACCTGCTACGTCCGGGTGTATTGGGTACCGATGGACGGTATTCATTGTGTACCAGCATGCCATCGATAAAGGTTTTTGTTTCCCTTCCATCTCCACCCCTTACGAAAAGTCTTCCCGTTTCTCCTACTGTTTGTGTTCCTGGCAAGGTATTGAGTACCCCTGGAATATCCGCTGTAGTCCCTGCCGTAGTCACAACATCCAGGGGCTTTAAGACCTCCTGCTTGCTTCCTTCCGATGCTTTAAACGAGCCGGCAGATATGGTAACGGCATCCAGTTGATTGACCGCCTCTTTTAGAACGATTTGTAATTGCTGGTCCCGAGCCTCAACGTCTTGCGTATGCGACTGGAAACCAATAAAAGAAGCCAATAAGGTAATGTCTTCCTCAAATGTTTGAAAGCTAAACGTACCATCCACAGTGGTCGTCGCGCCGTCATACGTCCCCTCAATGTAGACGTTGACTCCAAGCAATGCCTCACCGGTTTGATCAGTGACCCGGCCTGAAAGAGTGACCTGTGCCATTGCGTAATGGCAGATGGTAAAGAGAAATAGGGAAAGAATCGTTTTCATTTTGAATTAAGGTTTGACCAACAATGGACGATTCAAAAGTGAGGTAATGGAGACGCTGTAGCTAATCGGTAAGACTCAACTGTCGTATTTCGTGGATGAACTGTAAGGGAGGCGTGACTTGGGAAGTTCTTAAAAGCAAATCGAGGCAGTCGTTTGACCGCCTCGAATTATTGATCCAGCAGGTTTAGTGTGATACTTAGCGAAGTAACAGGGTGATTTACCAGTTTAAGTAGCAGTTTTTGCTGATGGATTATGAATACAAAGTAACAGGAAAACATGCAGGTATGCCCTCACTGAAAATGGGTATTCTGTGTCATATTTAGGGTATTTTGTTCCTTTTGAAATGGTTGATACAAAATGAATTCATGTTGGAATAAAAAAAACCTGACTTTTATCCAAAGCCAGGTTTTAGTTCTTTCACTTATCTCATCCAGGTGAAAATACCCCTGCTACTCTTTATTTCTTTCCACAAAGATTTTGATTCCGTTTCTTTCCATCATGTCTTTCTTCAACTCTTCAAAGTCTTTAATGTCAGGATTTGCCGTGATCAATTCTTCCATCTGAGTTAAAGCATCCAGTATTAAACCATTTTCTTCGAAGAATGACGCGTAAATGATTTTATTGATGGGGTCTTCTTCAGAAACCTCGGCCTTCAGTTTATCTAAGTTGGATTGTATGTCCTTAGCATCTTTCCCTTCCAGTTTTTTGATTCCTATTTCTCCAGAGCCTAATTTTTCATTGCCTTTTACTTGGATGCTGACGATGAATAGCTCTTTATTGTCCTTAAGTTTTTCGGAGGCAAAGTCAAGATTAAATACGTTTCCGGTCACATCTTCCTGGTGGATTTCATCACCAAAGATATTTTTCACAGATACGATGTATTCATTTTTTTTGATGCCATTAGGAGCATCCCACGTAATGATCGCATAGCTACCTAGCACACTGACCTCTCTTGGCAGGAGGATGTCAATTTCGTTGGTGCCTCTATCTACTGCTCCAGTGGCATTGAGCCGCTGGCGATAGCTTGCGTCTTCTTTTTCAGCCATCTTACTCGCCAGAAACTTAGCATACCTACTGGAGACGCTTTTGGATTTGACGTTTACTTGTTTTTCAAGGTCTACGACTTTCCTTTTTCCAGCGGTCTTTACTTCCAGTGTTCTTCCTGATTTATGCATGAGCGCGATATAGGCTCCCTGAGAAGCTATTAATTCATCACCTTGGCTAAGTGTGGCGCCTGTCTTGAGTGCGACGGCTGAGGCGGTTCCGGATTTTTTGATTTGATTTTGACCTTTATTGGCCAGTACCCTAAACGTATATCCCTGGCCCACGGCACATATGATGGTAACAGTAAGTGATAACGCGATTAAAACAACCTTTCTCATGATCTTCTAATTAATGTTAATGGAATAGTCTTATTTATTCATAATGATTTCGCTGTCGTCCAAGCGTTTTACGCTTTCATAAAACCCTGGTTTTGACGGCATATACTATTTTCACAGCTTTCCAACAGAAATACATGGTGTACTGGGATTTAAATATCCTATTACCTAAAACTCCACAAAAGAAAAAAGGGTTGCTTTCACCATCTGCAGTGTTAGAATGATTTTCCAAATAAATAGGAGGGCGAAGAAGGATGGAAACAAGATGCAAGACCAGGGAGTGATTGGACGCTTACCAGGTAGGGTGTGTGAATTCAACTAAACCTATCTTTCTAATTGTTCATCGAATTTGGGTAATGGCTCCTTTCTAATCACGGTAAATTGAGGTGTGTCTAAAAAAATTAACGTAAGATCCGGTCGTGACCTCTTAGTAGTTTGAAAAGCTCTTTAAAACAACATGCAAAAAAACTCATTTTGAGTTTCTATAGCTCCTGGTACTTATTCGTGGTCATTACAAATTTTGACTATCAGCTACAACTCTGGATCAACGCAGTGGTGATTGCTGTATTTGTTGGAATTGCACTTAATGCCAGTGTGGAGTATTCAAACTTCAGTAGAATGAACGTTCGACTTTTTATCATTCCATTTGCGGTATCTAGTTATACGGGAATCGTTCGTGGGAACGACTTTTTCCTCATATTTCCTCCAGATCCTGTGGAAAGTGTATTTGGACTTATTTGTTGTGTCTTGGTAGTAACGGGTTATTATCTATATTTAGTCAAGAGTAACGGTTAACTAATTTTATTTGAGACCATAAATCATGAGGATACCGTAAATGATATGGATGATTCTTTTATTGTTACTTGCGTCTGTATCGCTCAATCTTTATTTATTTAAAAAAACGCGAGGCATACCCGCGGAATCAGACGGGGGGTACGGTGCACTGCATCATGCAATAGGGAAGGTGGGCC
>JBCCXH010000051.1:0-17395 GCA_039192005.1 Bacteroidota bacterium | reverse complement strand
TAAAATAATCGAACATTTCATGTTGAAAAAGTTCGATAAAGGGCCATGAAATCACCCTGATCACACGATAAAACGATCGCCTCAGTATAATTTCAATATTCCCGTACAAAATGAAAAAGAATATTAGAGAAGCTGAATTTTTGTTCATTTTTATTTACTGTGTATCAATCAGATCGATTAGCTATACAGGAAACCAGTACCAGTATTGGAATCGTGAAAAGAATAGGATGAAAAAGCCTTAGTCGTACCAACCATCAAACCTTTGAAAAGCAAAGGAAAAAACGAATGAAGTCGTAGGTAGTAATATGGTTAATTAATGTGTATCAACGGCCTTTTGAGTGGGGCCGTTTAGGGGGGCAGCATGGTAGCGATGCGAGTAGACTAGCAGCCTGATAAAGTGACGGTAGCACTTTATGCCCCCCTTTATTAAACCATTGAATAACATGAAACGATCAATTGTGGAATCGTAAAGAATTTAAAAGGGGATCGTCGTATTAGGTGAATTTCATAAAGTAGCGCCGTGATTCGTTTCCTTCAAAGTGCGTCCCACGTGTTTGGTGTGATGCGCTTTTGATCCCCTTTATCGAATAGTTAGTGTGTTAAATGGGCGGTCATAAACGTATGCCGCTTGGGGGGCGTACCATCATGGTGGTATTAAATTTTGGTTTTTAAAGTGCTTGTTCTATGGCACTTTTCGCCCCCTTTTTTTAAGGGAGTGATGTGATTTAACATGGGGTCCGGTTTGGATCGTTTAAAGAGAATCCTCGCTAAAGGGCAGACCCTTCCATAGGGGTCCGGTTGATGGCGTTGATTAGTTTCCTTCAAAGTGCGTCCTGGTGGCGCACTTTATTTCAAATCACAACCAGGCATTATCCCTTGTTGCATCGTACTGTTGAAGATCAGCGATTAACCTAAAAGCGTACATTGATTTAAATAAGCTTGATTCTTATTGTCAGATACGTGATAAAGGTGCGCCCCGCCTGATGGGCGTACTTTTTATTCCTTCTTTATTCCCTTTTTTAAAACGAATTGAACGATGAAAATTATCCAACCCACGTTAGAACGCTTTTTAGAAGCAACCAACAAGGTCCATTTGCGAATAAAGCGAGCGGACGGCACCCCGGTCATTGTGGCGGGCGGGTTTCGTGATGATGGGGTATGGACAGAGTTCCATTCCAAATTAGAACCAGATCCTTCGCACCGTTCCATCCTTACCCATTTGCAACTCCTTGCGCTCCTCATCAAAAAAGAAAAAAAGCGACGCGAATTCCAGTTTAAACATCCGACGGGTAAAAAAGCCCCTGATCACCCTTTTCAGGCGTTGCCTATTGACATGAATAGGTGTACGGAAAACGAGGGTCATCCTGATGTTGAAATCAACCTGGGACTTAATTAAATCCGGGATGACCAATGTAAAAACCAGCTTTGAAGATGTGTTGGATGCCTCCGACTACATCACCGTTCGATTGCGCAGGAACGGTACCTTGAGGTCCATCGTTGCGGATGCACTGGACGGGAATGGAGAGAAGGTAGAATATACCTATCTCATGAACCCTGATTATAGTTGGATTGAAATCACCCTGTATTTGGAGGTCGTCTTTCGGATGGTGGAAGAAGAAGTCAAACGTTGGAGCCTGAGAAAGACCCTGGGCCTTCCACTTAAAGGTTCCGGTGATGGTGATGATTCCTTTCCCTTAAATGTCTTCATGATCCCCTTGTTAATAACGGCATATTTGTTGATACCTCCTTAAGAAAATACCCTAAAGTGGGTATATGAAAAGATTCCAATACCCTGTAACGTTGCAAAGGCATTTATCATGCTCCCTGGCAAACGCCGGTGACCATGAGCAAAGCCAACTTCCCCCTAACCACATATACTATACTATACCTAGTATACGCACCTGTTGCTAACCACAATTGATTAACATTTTATTGCTATGAACTTGAAAATACATTCAATTTTTCGCTCCGTTCTACTGATCCTGCTATGGCCTTTGTTTTTTTCTGCTTACGCGCAGGAAGAAGAAGGGCAAATTCCCGACTCCGTTGAAATCCATGCACTTACCCAACTCTATGCGTCCACCAACGGTGAAGAATGGGACGACAACACCAACTGGCTAAAAGTGAACAAATGGCCGGATTGGGAAGGGGTCACCTATGAAAACGGAGATGTGGTCGGGCTTAACCTGAGGTCGAATGACCTACACGGAAGCTTACCCGAAGTGATCTATGAATTAACTGCGCTTCAGGTATTGAACCTTTCGCGTAACAAGCTATCGGGGAAAATAGCTCCTGCCATCGGTCATTTAGCGAACCTGGAAGTACTGTCCTTAGCACGCAATGAACTAACAGGCAGGCTCCCCCGGGAAATAGGGCTACTTGTCCGCATTCAGGAACTGGACCTTTCGGCCAATAACCTGGACGGCCAGCTACCCGATGAGCTTTATGATCTGGTGTCATTAAAAGCGCTTTTCATCGGTCGTAATTCATTTGATGGTGAACTATCCGAAGAAGTAGGAAAACTGGTCAATCTTGAAGTTTTGAATATTGGAGATAACCTCTTTGAAGGAACGCTCCCCTCTTCAATGGGTAACCTGACGAAGTTGTACGAATTGTCGTTAGAATACTGCCTGTTTAGGGGTGAGCTACCCGATTCTTTTCGTCACCTGACTTCCCTTGAAATCCTTTCCATCCATCAAAATCAATTCAGTGGGACCATTCCTCAGTATTTCGTTGATTTTCCGCTTCGTAACTTTTGGATTGATTACAATCAGTTTCAGGGGATACCGGACTTTTCCAGTCATGCCAACCCGGGTTCCATTCGTTTCGTTGGCCGTGGCAACCAACTGGACTTTGGTGACCTGGAACCCAACTGGACCGAAGATGGAAGTATTTTTAGCACCTCCCGCTATGATCCACAGGATTCGGTGGCAACGTTTTTTTCATCATCGGACCGCACCTACTCTGTTGAAGTCGGAGGGCAATACAACCGATACCAGTGGTACAAAAGCGAAACGGCGATCCCCGGGGCCGTTGGCCCGACCTACACTGCATCCCTGAATGATGATTTAGCTACCTACCAGTGCCGCATTACCAATACATTGATTGATGATTTAACCCTTTGGAGCGAAAGCAAGGTGACCCGTGCCGGACAGTATTATGCGATTGCGGACGGCGATTGGGATGAGTTGATCTGGTCACGTGAGAAAGACGGCCCGGTGACCGATACCACCCCGGGGGAAGGAAGTGAGGTATTCATCATCGGGAAAAACGTTACCCTCCGGCAAAGCCTGACCACGGGTCCGGTCCACGTGGTGATCGACGAGACCGGAGCTTCATTGACCGTAGACCGTGCAGAGCTGACGGTTGTCGGTTCTTTTGACCTGACCAAAGAGATGGAAGGCTATCCGGGTGGGGTCAAAGTCATTAATGGAGGCCGTATTCGTCCTGTTCATCCTTAAACAACAACTTTGCTATGAATGCGACAAAATTGTCCCTGACTTTCAGCCTGCTGGCCTTTACGGGTGTCCTTACGCTGCTTTTCCTGCACCTGGCACCGACCAAAAAACAAATTGCCTATGTAGATACGTCCAGGCTGGTCGCCAACTACCAGGGCATGATTACCGCAAAAAAAGCCTATCAGAAGAAAGCCGCTGCCTGGTCGGCCAATCTGGATACCCTTAAGCTGGAAGTAGCTCAACTCGTTCAGGCTTTCAGGAACGAAGAAAAAAGCCTGGGCCGAAAGGAAAAGGCCCTTCGTCAGGCGTTGATCCAAAGCAAGCAGGACCAACTGGCACAGTACCAGGAAGCCATTCAGGCCAAAGCCCAACAGGAAGATGCCCGGATGACGCAGGAAGTGATCGCTGAAATCAATACCTACATTCAGAGGTACGCCGAACAAAAAGGGGTTGACCTGATTTTGGGGACCACCCCCAACGGCAACATTGCCTATGCAAAAGAGGCGCTGAATGTGACCGATGAGTTGCTCACCTTTTTAAACCAACCGGCCCCATGATGCGCTTAAGCAAGAAGTCACGTGTTCGCCCGTTTGGCCTGGTAGCCGTTGGAGTCACCACCTTTTCACTCGTCTTATGTAGGTGTGCATCCCACCAGGAATTTAGTGACCCTGAAACGCTGGCAACCTACCTGGCCTCCCGGGACCGGTATCATCAGGAGGTGCGTACCGGGGCCACCACCCTTTCGGTAACCTACCGGCCTACCGATTTGATCCTGGCAAAAGAAGTCCATGAACAGACCACCGCTGGGGAACTGGCCCAAATGCGTCAACACTATGAGAACTACCTGTATTTTCAGTTGTCCTTACAACACAACGACCGGGCATGGTTAACCGCTCAGGTCATCAACCCCTCCTATGGTGAGCTGGTCCGCACCCTTTCTTTTCGGATGAGCGAACACCTTCGGTTAATCACCCCTTCCGACACCCTTTTACCCGTAAGCACCTATCACGACCGCATGTACGGCCTTGCCAACGCTACCGAACTCCTGGTTGCCTTTCCACGGGATGGCATCAGGGAAAAAGAACGCGTGAGGCTGGTCGTCAACGAATTTGGAGGCAGGTTAGGCCAACATGCTTTTCCTTTTGCTTCCACTGATTTATTAAATGAACCAAACATACAATTCACTACAAGATGAGAAAACAAGTAATAACGGCCCTTTTTAGTACGATGGCTTTTTTATGCTTTACCTCCTGCGATGAAGGATGCGACGAAAACGAAATCGAATGCCAGCGTCCCGACGGGACGCAGTATTGCTGCGATGCCCCGTGGTTAGGAAACTCCTTGCCCGAGGTAGGTAAAAACGAAGAAACATCAGCTAACCATTAAAAAACGATTCCGATGACAACCAGAAATAGTTATTTCTTATTTTTTTTTATGGCTGTGGCCGCATTTCTAAAGACGAGCTGTAGCGGCGATGACGAACCGGGGCCACCCCCTTCGCTTCCTCCTTCTTTTTCAGCAAATGTCCGCATGGATAAGACCCATGAGTTTTTTAGCGAAGCAGGCAATGGCATCCACACGCAGGCGACGATCCGCCTGAGCCAGTCGTTTGAAATCATTGATCACGGGTTTGTGTACCGCAACGGGGAATCGGTTTCAACCTTGTCACTAGACACCCATCCGGCCATTCGCCTGGGCGCACCCGTTACCGATGATGCATTTGGCGACCTTACGTTTGAAGCGGACCTCGTGAAAGAATGGGAAGGGCCGATCCTATGGGTCAAAGCATTTTTACAAACAAAAGACACCCTGATTTATTCGTCGGGAACGGGAATTATCCAATCCCCAAAACTGGAGGTTACCACCATTAACCGGTCCATCGGTCCGGTAGGTGGCCGAATCGTGATCGGAACCAACCGGCCCGTTACCTCAAAGGATGCCTTTTTCAGTGCAAACGGCTACGGCGGCAATGCGACGGGTCCGTCTTACGCCCTTCGTGTGCTGATCAACGAAAAAGAAGTAGCCGTGGAGGAAATCAAGAACCAAAGATCGCTGGTGGTTTCCATGCCGGGACTACCCGAAGCCGGCGGTACGCTCACCGTACAGGTGGGAGGCGTTGCGCTTCCTTCACCTTCGTTAACCGTGCGTAACTCGGCCTATGGATTGGACCCATTGACGTTCCTTTCCGTGCCGGATGCTTCCGAACGGCAGGCGTTCAGGATTGGTTCGGACCTCTACGTGGGAGGCGGAAGAAATGATGCGGGTCCTGTTTCCGGTTTTGTCAGGTACCACCTTACCGATCAACGGACGACCTCCATTGCTTCCATGCCGGACGGATCAGATACGGACGGCTACAGTTTTTCATTGGCAGGCAAAGGGTATGTCGGCCACCCGAACAACATGCACCGCTATGACCCGATGCAGGGAGCGTGGGAAAAGGTACCCCTCCCCACTACTGCCCTTCAATACGATTTTACGTTCGGGAGTGCGACCCCTGTGGTCTTTGAAGGGCATGTATACTTTACGCATTTTGATCCCGAAGTAGAGATTGGGGTGTATTATCACAACTTCCACACCTTTGATCCTGAAACCGACCGCTACCGTCCGTTGCCGGGCTACCCCAATGGAGGGCCTAACTACTCGAAGCAACAGGGTGGTACGGTGTACAACGGCCAACTTCATTTTTTCCCCGGACAGGCCCATTGGGTATACGAGCTTGACACGCGGGACTGGAAGGAGTTGAATGCGGCCCCTGACAGCGAGGACTTTTCCGAGGTCTTTGTCCACGATGACCAACTGTTCATGCTGACCCGGCAGTCGGAAACCTTGCCGGGGGGATCTATTTTTAACAGGCGGCATAAGTTGTCCCTGTACGTCTACGATGCCCTCACCGATGCGTGGAAAGCAGACGTGGAGCTAAGCGAAGGGATCACCCATGGTACGGAAATCCACGCGTTCACTTCGGATACGGGGGATACGTTCCTGCTCTTATCCTGGTTTGACAAGGTACAGCTACTCAAACTGATCGCTTCCGAATAAAAAACATCAAATGAACCGGCACACCGGACCGACCGATGGCCCCGTTTTTAGCGACTGGTGATCCACGTTCCGGGACGGTAGCCGATTTAATTAAATGCATTCATTATAAAATAACCTGTCCTATGAAACGACTTTCCCGATGCCTTTTGACCGTGCTGATTCTTTGTACGTTCAAAGCACGTTCTCAAACCTCCGGTCCGACGGCCCCGGAGTACACCAGCTTTGAACCAGTAGACGTAACCGACATGGTCAACCTTGCCACCGGGGATTTTACCTACACGCTTCCTTTGCTGGAAGTTCCCGGCCCGGAAGGCGGGTATCCGCTGGCCTTATCTTACCATGCAGGCATTCAGCCAATGGAGGAAGCCTCCTGGGTGGGGTTAGGGTTTACCCTAAATGCCGGCGCGATTACCCGAACGGTGAGCGGATACCCCGATGATCAGTTGGCGGTTCCGCGTGTGGTCAGGGACCATGACAACGGGGGGACAAGACACACGTTTTCGGTGGGTGTGGGCCTGCCTGGCGCAAGCTTTGGCTTGCAGTTTTCGCAAGACACCCATCAGGGCTTTGGTGTGGGGGCAAGTGTGTCGGTTTCCGCTCCTGTTATCGGATCAGGTACCAGCGCAGTGAGCGGAGGCCCGGGGTTGGTCGTAGGGGTCGACCCTTACGGCAATGCCTATCAGAGTGTTGGGGCGGGTTTTACGATTGGCAAGTCGGGAGAGGGCGCGAAAGGGCTGACGGCAAACGTTGGGGTGTCGACCAACTTTGAAAGCACTTCGTTCAATACCGGGATCGGACACAGGGAAAACGGAAGTTTGGGTGAAGGAGGCGCTTATCAGGCCGGCAGCGCGACCAGCCTGTTAGGGGCCAGCATGTCCACCACGGGCGGTGGGTCGGCTTCGGTAGGCATCGCGTCGCTTTCTCAAACCAATACGAACGCGGATAACTGGACGGTCAACAGTTCGGGGTTCAGCCTTCCCATTCCTCTGGGGAGCAGCGGCGTGTTCCTGAACCTGGGCTATAACTACATGCGCTACTACCTGGACCAGACCGATTACGTAAATATTTTCGGTTCGCTTCAGGCTTCGGGGGTCCCTTTAGAAGAAAGGAACCGGTCCGCGTTTGATTCGTACGCGTTGCTGGATACCGACATTGACTTCATTGAAAACAATGACCCGGCCAAAGAAGCGGGTGGCAGCTTTCCGGCCTATGACCGCTACCAGGTAAACGCACAGGGGATCACCGGGAGCATGCACCCCTTCATTTTTCAGAACATTTCCCTGTTCGGTCAGGACGAGCCGGGGCAGGTGGCCTACCGTCCCGAAGCCAAACACCAGGGCAAGGTGCAGTTCCGGTTTGCGAACGACTTCTCCAACGCCCTGACGCTGGACCCCTTATGGCGGTACAATGCAGCAACCGGGACCTTTGAAAACACCGCCAATCAAACCGAGACGTATGGCTTTGAAAATAACCGGCTGGTCGGGTCAAAACACGTGGAATGGTACACCAACCTGGACATACGCAATGGGGTGGCCCACGCAGACGGGTTGATTTCCCATGATTTCTTTGGCAACCAGGCGTTGCTTTTCGACAGCCTCGATGTTTCCGGCCAGATCGGAGGATTCAAAGTCACCAAAGCCGATGGCATGACCTACCATTTTTCCCTGCCTGTTTACACCTACGAAGAAGGCTTTCAGGTACAGGACAAAGAAGACCCGGGCAAGTTTCATCAACGCTACGAAGAACAACCCTACGCCTACCAGTGGCTGTTGGTCGCCATCACCGGACCGGATTTTGTCGACCGGGGCGAACCCGGCCTGGATGGAACAGACTGGGGCTATTGGGTAGGGTTTAATTACGACCAATATGTCGTTAACCATCGGTGGCGAAACCCCGGCACGGGCTTCCATACCGATATTGATAACCAATCAACGATGTTTTCTTACGGCATGAAGGAGTTGTACTACCTGGATGCCATTTTTACCCGTACCCATGCGGCCTTTTTTCACCGCTCTTCCCGTAGGGATGGCAGGGAAGTAAGCAGCTTAATTGAAGGGGGATTTGATGAAAAAGTCACCGAGTACGAAGGATACTATACGGTTCGGAAGAAATGCAGGGAGCGCTGGATTTTTCCATTCATCGGCCTTTATTTCACTTGTCTGGAAAACATCGCCATTGTGGATACGCTCTATTATCCCAGGCCGCTATTGAAACTGGACAAAATCACGCTGCATAAGCGAGCGGATTTATTGGTAGACGAACCGCGTCGTGAGAATACCCTGCGTGCCATCGCTTTTGACTACGATTACAGCCTGCAACCCGAAACCCCCAACAGTTACGATGAAACAGACGTAACCAAAAAATCAGGAAAGCTGACCCTTAAGAAAGTCACCTTCTTAGGCCGTGAAGAGGCGCGCATCCTGCCTCCGGTTTCCTTTGGGTACGAGGTAGAAGCGGATGCGGATGCGGAAGTACTGATCAATGGCATTGAAGAAACGCTGGAGGTCGTGAGCGGAACCATTCAGGTAGGAGATTTGCTCCACTACACCATCGGTGTTTCAACCGAACACTACATGGTGGTGACCGGTCGTGCAGGTGAGCGGTACACGATTGAGACGATCGGGCAAAACCAGCACCCAGCGGGTACCTTTAAAATAGGCGTTCAAAAAACAAAAAACCCTCCTTTCCGATCGAATGGGTACGATAGCTGGGGAATGTATAAGTCCGATTTCGACGAAGAGCTGCTCAACTTAAATGAGGACGTCGCACGGCTTACGACACCCGTCTCTTCCCAATCCACTGACGCATGGTCGTTACGGAAAATTCATTCGGCAAATGGGGCAACCATCGACATTGGCTATGCTTCTGATCGCTACGACCAACCGGTCTTTCATAAAAGGCGGGTATTTCACGCCATTGCCCTTACCCCGACCGCTTCCCAAAACCTGGTGACCGCCACCTTTTCAGGGAATGTCGCATCGCTGAATGACCTTTTTACGCCTGATCAGTCCATTGACCTGGACGTTCTGGTCAAAATTCCACGTAAGAAAAGGGTGAGTTTTAATTCCTCTGCCTGTGGGACAGCCAGTACAACTTCGGAAGATGACTATTTCAGCGTGACCGTATCGGGAACCATCCGGTCCATTGATGAAGTGACCCATCAAATGGAGGTGTTCACCCCGGAAGTATTCGAACAATTGAATGTATCCAAAACGTTGGTAACCCAAACTTCCGGTGGGATAGACCGGTGTCCAAGCGGATTATCCTCATGCAGGGAAGGCTGCTGCCCTTCCTGTCAGAGCGGAGAGGGGTGTGTGTCCCCCATTCGCTGTGAGCGTTTCACCAAAGAGTATTACGAAGGGGGAGGGACGATTGCCGCCCTGTCCATTAATTCAGGCGATTCCATTCGCTCTTTTGGCGGAGGGTTGCAGGTAGCACAGTTGACGGTGAGCGGTACGGGTACGCAGTCCACCACGCGTTACCGGTACCAATCAGGCATCACCTCCTACGATCCGACCCACGTAAACAGCGGCGTTTACCTGGCCGGGCAAATTCCTGAAAAAGGCCGGATTGAATACGAACGTTTGCTCAACGGTAAATTTTCTTCCGTCCTTGCCCTGTCCCAGGAAATACCGCCCCCGGGGATTGTCTACGGGCAGGTCACGGTCACCGAGCAGGTAGGTGAACGGCCCGTCCCCGGCAAAGTGGTGTATGAATTCCAGACGTTTGACTCGACGATGGTGCGTCGGATGGCCCCACGAACCTTTGGGGACTTCCGCTACCCGATGACCATCCAAAATTTCACCAACCAGGTCGGCAACCTGAACGCCGTCTACGTCTATGGAGCAGACAAGGAGTTACTCAACCGTCAGGAATACCACTACCTCAACGGGTTGTTCCCTAAGAAAGCGGACTACCTCAACGTATTGAAAGGCTCCTACTCCAATCAGGGGGTGATGCACGAAGCCTTTCACGAACGTAAAGACGTGAACGAGGAAGGTGTGTGGGTGAGTAAGGTTTCGTTGAGCCGAAAAGAACGCTATCCGAACATCATGGTTGGAAAAGAAACCTACGATGGGAAGTCCGGGGCGCATACCGAGAGTTGGAACCTGTCCTTCAACCGCCTGTCCGGTCAACTGACCCGCTCGTTGACCATCGACAGTTACGGCAGCCATACCCTGACCGAAACCCGTCCTGCTTATGAAATCCCGGCTTATACCCCCCAAATGCAGCCGATGGCCTACGGGGGAAAAAACATGCTGGAACAACAGGTAAGCACCACCACCTACCTGGTCGCCCCGGGTACAGACGACTTACCGATCCTGACCAAAGACTGGCAAAAGCAAGGGGTGTTGGGTGCCAGTGTCCAAACATGGAGCGATACGCTTGAGGTGGTGGACGACGAAGAAAACAGGATATTCCAGACGGGCATCCCCCGGCAGTGGGCCAGTTACCAATGGGTAGGTCAGGGATTCGTCAACGAAGACGGCAGCTATCAGGTCAGGGACTTTGAAGCCTATCCGTTTGATTTTCGTCATCCTTCCTCCTCAGATGCCCGATGGGAGCGACAAAGCGAAGTCACCCTGGTAGATGTCTATTCCCATGCGCTGGAAGCCCGTGACCTCAACGGACAGCATGCGGCGACGCGTATGGTTCGAAAAGACGGGTTGATCGTCGCCACTGCTGCCCCGGCACAGTACGGGGAGTTTACCTTTAGCGGGGCCGAATACTACGAAGGAAATGACCTGGCCGATCAGGGGACGGTCCGGCAGGACGGTGGCGTTTCGACCTCCCGCGCCCATACCGGGGTTTACAGCCTGTTGGTGGCCTCTGGCCGGGAAGGCTTTTCCTACACCCTTAACGAATCGGAAGCGGACCTCACACAACCCTACCGGGCTTCGGTCTGGGTCTACTTTCCCGGGGACGCCGAGACCCCCGGAGAAATCGAACGGTTTGCCCTCTATGCCGAAGCAGACGGGGTGGAAATCGCTTCGGTCAGCGCCGAGGCCCAAAAGAAGAAGTCCAAAAGCTGGTATTTGATCGAACTGGACCTCATCCCCCCTACGGGTGCAACCAGCATTCGCATTGCCACTTACAACGATGCCGTCCGTCCGGTCTACATGGACGACTTTCGGGTACATCCCCTGGAGGCCGTGATGGTCAGCTACGTGTACGACCCTTTTACCAACGAAGTGACCCACATCCTCGACAAAGACAACCTGTATACCCGGTACGAATACAATGCCGCCGGAGTGCTGGTGCGGGTCTCACAGGAACATTTTTATACCGTGGACCACACCCTGAGTGAGTCCCTGATCAATTACGGTGAAAACACAAAAAAATAGCTAATCATGAAAAGTTTACTAGTCGTATTATTAACGTTTTGCCTGCTGATATTTACTCCTCTGTGTGTCCGCTCGCAAGCGACTTTCCCGACCATCAACATCAATGTGTGCGACACGACCGGTGCTACCCTGTCCATCAACAATGGGAACTACGGTGGACCCCTTGCTGCGGGTATTCCTGGCTGCTGTGGTACGGTACATCAACGGATTGAATATGAGTTGCTGGAGACCGAAGATGACCTCGTCGCGAGTTGGGACTACCGAACCCGAAACAGCGATAAATCCCCCTGGTATCCTCCGATTACGCTGAACTTTACCCCGGGAAAAACGGGCATTGTCACGCTTACCCTACAGGACAGGTATTACGGATGCAGCGGTCTGGGTAATTTATTTTGTGACCTTGGAGGGTACAAGACCTACGTGCGGTACCGTATCCGGGTAGGGCAAACGAACCCGGGAGGGGAACTCACAAGCGACCGGTACGAGTTGGTGACAACGGACCCGGCCAATGCCCACTATCGGTTGCTTTCTGACGAACCTGACGAACGGCTTTTTCTCAACTATATCCCCGATTCGTTGGAAAGGAGGGTAAACCGTGTGACCTATGAAGTGTATCAGGGGGCAGATAGCCTGATTTTCGAAGAAGAAGCACAGTTGGCCTTTTACTTTGAAAACGTGGGCGTGGTCCAGGTGCCACGACCCATGTGGGTCATGGGGGTTCAGGTCACCCAAAACGACGACTACCGCTTTGAGTCCACCATTTACGATCAATGTGGCCGTCAACACCCGGGGCCGACCCGGGTGGTTAAAGTGATCCCATCGTGCGCAGCAGATACCAACCTGAAGGTAGAAGTATCCGGTCCCGGCGTTCAACCGTGGCCGGAGGGCTTTCAGGTAGAAGCTGAAAACACCTATACGCTTTCTTTCTCTGGTGTGACAACGTTTGATAAATTTTATGAAACCGCTCACAATGGAGGGGACGACCTCATACTGGAAGATCAGGGAAACGGCACGTTCCGGTTTACCGTGCTGGATTCGTTGGGGAGCTTTTCGATTGCCCCGGAAAAAGCGGATTTTTTAGGGAACTACTGCCTGTCCATTCCCGAGGTGAAGGTCTTTACCGGAGGGCGTGACGTGACCATTTCGCAGTCCTGTGGGCTTTCGATGCCGGAAGATCTGGCCAACAACTTCGGCTACGAACCCCGGAACGACCCCGATGGGCTGATCCTTGAACATTTTGCGGCGACCATTAAGAGCCGGAGACAGATTGTGTTAAAACCGGGGATCGTACTGGAGTCCGGCGCAGAGCTGATCCTGGACTACGACCTGCCGGAAGTGAATCCCGCAGACCCGGACCTGAGCCGAAACTTTGTGGATGCGAGAAGCTACAACGAGTACGGAGAGGTGGTCGCTGCCAGCCGTAGCTACTATGACAAACGGGGCCGGCCCATCCAGACACAGGTCAAGAACCTGTCGGAAAACGTCATTTTAGCAAGCGAGACCCATTACGATGCCTACGACCGGGCGGCGTTACAAACGCTCCCTGCCCCGGTGAACCCGGCGGATCTACCCCCGGAAATAGATGACTGTACGCAGCCCTTAAAAGGGAATAACGATTTTCGGCTGGACTTTGCCTATCGGGAAGGGTTTACGGACTATCCCGCTACTAGTTGGGACCTGGAAAAGACCACCACCCCCGATCCCGTCCCGAGCCAGCTAGATGAAACGGTAGGAAAGTACTACAGCTTAAACAACGCATCGGTGGCCAACGAGCGGATCAAAGAGCCGTTGACCGCAGCCACCAGCTATCCGTATACCCGAACGCTGTACAACGAAGACGGCAGCGGCGAAGTCATCGGAAGCACGAGGCCCGGAGATGAATACACCCCCGGCAGTGGACATGTGGCCCTGCAAAAGCAACTGAAAGTCGCGGTAGACGACCCCTACCTGCTGGCTTACCTGAACATCCGCCGGGATGAGTTGAAACTCCGTGCGGTAACTACCGGGCTGGATATGCGTTTTGTCCGGCAGTACGTGAGCGATGAAGACGGCAGAAAAGGCATTACCTACGTGGATCAGGGCGAACATGCGATCATTTCGTTGTATTACGGCACAGAAGACACCACAGATGCCCCGGTACTGAAAAGCTACCAGTTTTACGACGAGCGGGGCCGCAACATTTGCAACATCACCCCAAATGGGGTCCGGCAATACGAAAGCGGCAAAGCATACCAGGACATTGACAAGACGACCTACGAATACAACTGGAAAGGGTTTTTGATGGCGATAAATGAACCGGATGCGGGACGCTCCGAGTTTCGGTATGCACGGGATGGCCGGATACGGTTTTCGCAAGATGCGGAACAAAAAAAACGCGGTGCCTTTAGCTATACGGACTATGACCGCTTGTTGCGACCGGTTGAAAGCGGAGAATACGCTCCTAATGCATCAGGAACATACCAATGGGACAGCCAGGAACTGCTTGCCTTGCTGAATGAGTGGGGAGCCTCCGGTCAGCTTTCTGGTGAACAGGGGACGAAAGTTTCAGTAAAAATCACTCGTTTTGATGTACCGGTTTCCTTGCCGGAAGGGTATGAATCGTTTCAACAAAACTTTGTCATGGGAGCGGTTTCTTCTTCCAGCTACTTAGGGGACGGTCAGCAACCGACCGTAACCAGCTATTTTTCCTACGATGAACGGGGCCGTACCGAGTGGATGCTACAGGACATCGAGGGGTTCGGGACCAAGCTGCTGGAATACCGCTACGATGAAAACAGCAACGTCCGGGAAGTGGCCTACCAGCGCGGACAGCCGGATGCCTACTTTCACTATTACGAATACGATGCAGATACCAGACTGAGGGCGGTTTATTCAGGAATCACTGCTCCACGATACAATGCACAGGAGGAGATCACCAACCGCGATCAATTAACCCATCAGGCCGGGTACGACTACTACCTGACCGGGGCATTGAAAGAGATGACCCTGCCCCAGGTTCATCAAAAGCAGGTGTTCACCTACACCGTAGATGGCAAGCTGAAAGGGATCAATTGGAACACACCCGATGTTGCCCTTGGTTCTCAGGAAGGTGTTGAACACGAATGCGATGCGTTTGGCATGGTCCTCAATTACCACGCGAATGACTATCAAAGTGCAGCCATTAGCTCTTCGCCATTGGCCGTTGGCAAACCCAACCAATACTCCGGCAACATCCAGGCACAGCAGTGGCACAGTCCGGTGGACGGCAATCAGACCAAAGCTTACGCTTACGACTACGACGAACGCCAACAACTCACTTCTGCTCAATTCGGATCTGTTTCCCCATTAGGAGGGGGCCAGGGGGAGGTTTTTAACGCCACAAACGACTACCGCGTCGAAATTTCCGGCTATGATGAAAATGGAAACATAGAAGCACTGGTACGAAATGGGGAAAACGGAGAGGTGATTGCAGACTATCAATACGTCTACGTACCGAATAAAAACATGCTGGATAAAGTGACAAACAGTAGCGGAGAATTACTTGCTGACTTTACCTATGACAAGATCGGGCGGTTGGTCTTACTGGAAGAAAAAGAAGACACCCTCGCTTTTAAATACAATGCCATGCAGTTGACCGAAGCAGTTTATGCAGATAGCACCCAAACCAAACCTTTGGTCACCTTCGAGTACGATGACCGGGGGTTCCGGTTGAGCAAAACCAGCTACGATACAGTTGATCATCAACCAACATGGAAGACATGGTATGTAAGAGATCTTAGCGGGTCGGTCGTGAGTATCTATGTACAAAACCTGGAAAAAGAGAGCGATCCCACACCCTATGAGGTACCTATTTACGGAGCCGCTCGTTTAGGGCATTACAAGCCGGTAGCAGATACGACAAGTACCGCATATTATGAGCTAAAGGATCATGTAGGACACGTCCGGGCGGTCATGGGAGGAGCGCAAACCGTAAGCTACCTTGCGACAACAGAAAGTGAAAATGCGTCGGATGAAACCCCCTTCTTTGAAATCAATCGACGGGTTCCCGTATCCAAATTCATCAACCATACACCCGATGAGATGCTGTTGGAAGAAACGGGAATAGCCAACGAGGCGATCCGAATCAATAATGCGCTGGATGCCCACCCTAATCCGGTAGACGGGGGAATTATGCTGCGGGTATTTCCGGGGGATACCGTAAGAAGCAGTGTTTATGCCAAGTATGAAGATTTTGATGAGACCAATACAAAGGCGGTCATCGACCTGGCGACTCACCTGGCTAATTTGTACAGCAACCCGATAGGAACCGGAGAAGCAAGTACCAATATTTTCCGGGCCATCGACCAGCCATCTTTTGCCAACCTTGCAGCATTTGATGAGCTGGACGATCACCAACCCAAAATGTACCTGAATTATCTAGTTTATAACGATGATTTTGAACTCATGGACTACGGGTTTGATCAGGTGAGTGAAGCGGCAAAGATTCCGGCAACTCAGGAAGAAATTAACGCTCATCCACATGAGCAGCTAACAATAGAAGCCATACCTGAAGAGGCAGGATATGTATTTGTGTATGTTTCGAATGAAAACAAGCAGAACATGACTGCTTACTTTGATGACCTCAGATTAGACCATGCCTATGCTAATCTTTCCTATGCAGCAGACTACTTCCCGTTTGGTACGCCACTACCCGGCAGGGAGATTGAGCGGGAACCAACCCGTTATAAAAATAGTGGAGAACATGCGGAGTATGACCCGGAAACAGGGCTGAATAGTTTTGAAAAACGGATGCTACTGGCAGACTTCGTGAGGTGGGCAATCCCTGATCCTGCAAGACAATACGCTTCGCCCTATGTAGTAATGGGGAATAATCCTGTGAAGAATGTAGATCCTGATGGCGGAAGGGATGTTAATTTTGATGCAAGTGGAAAGTTTACAGGAATCACAAAAGATAACTTTTTCCACAATCTATTCTTTGGCAGTCGTGGTGTACTACATAAAGAAGATGGAAGCTTCGATAGAACATTCAGGTTTGCAGACCCTTCAAGCGATGTATCTGAATTGAAAGCGGGTATTGTTGATAGACTAGTTTTTGTAACTGAAGATCAGATAGGTCAAATGCTAAATGCATCAGAAGTGTTCAAAGAAAGAACATTTTTAGAAGCAATTAATTTCTTTAAAGAAGAGGGTATTGGAGCTGGAAAATTAGACTTTTCTTTTTCGGAAGGAGGTATTCAGGATATGTTTGAAGGCACAAGTATGTCACCGATGAAGTATCCATCACCAATGTTGCTTCTTGTAGAAAATACAGCTCATAATCATATGAATTTTGGTAATTTCCTTATTGGTGCCGCTGCTCAAGAAAATAACATTCCTCTAATTGCGATGCAAGTAGGCGCACATGGTAATAGCCTTGGTTTGTTTAAGGAAAATATAAATGGATACGATCCTCAATTAGATTCAGGTGACGATCAATTATCAATTAGATTAGGCTTTTATTATGCTCAAGCTCATAAGTTTCATTTTGAAAAGTAGATTTAAAAATAAATCAATAAGTGCCATGCTTAAATATTC